>JBKBVA010000037.1:0-13991 GCA_046289665.1 Allosphingosinicella sp. | reverse complement strand
GAGGCGATCGCGGCCGGCATGCCGGAGGACAGGATGCCGGAGGTGAAGATCCGCCGCGGCGAGTACACGCCGGCGGCGATCAACACCGACAGCCTCACCGGGCAGGCGACGGCGCTGTTTGCCGAGCGCTTCGGCGCCGACCGGGTGCGGCGCGTCCCGCCGCCGATGGTGGGAGAGGATTTCGGCCGCTACCACATCACCGACACCGGCATCGAAAGCCTGATCTTCTGGGTCGGCGGCGTGCCGCAGGACAAGTGGGACGCGGCCGGCGGCGACCCGTCGAAGCTCCCTTCGCTGCACAGCCCGTTCTGGGCGCCCGAGGCGGAGACGGTGATCCGCACCGGCGCCGAAGCCTTGAGCGCCGCCGCAATGGCGCTGATGCCGAAGTCCTAGCCGCCCCCGGTCTCGCGCCGGAGCGCCCGTTCGATGGCGGCGCCGAGCTCCGTCAGCCGGTAGGGCTTGGCGACCAGCGGCACGTCCTCATGCTCCGTGCCGCGGCCGGAGGAGCCGTAGCCGGTGGTGAAGACGAAGGGGATGCGCTTCTGCCGCAGCAGGTCGGCGACCGGCACGCTGTCCTGGCCGTTGAGGTTGATGTCGAGCAAGGCGAGATCGAAACCGCCGTCTCGCGCCGCCTCGAGCGCCTCGGGAAGCGTCGCGGCAATGCCCGTTGGCGCGCAGCCGAGCTCCTCCAGCATGTCCTCGGCCGTCATTGCGATGATCGCCTCGTCCTCGACGATCAGCACCCGGAGCCCCGCGACGTTCACCTCGCGTCGCCCCAGATTTCCCTCAGCCGGGCGTCGCGGCCGCAGCGGCTGCGGTAGAAGCGGTATTTGAGGCCGTTCTTCCTGTAATAATCCTGGTGATAGTCCTCCGCCGGCCAGAAGCGGCCGGCGGCGAGGATCGGCGTCACCACCTTGCGTCCCAGCGCCTTCTCCGCCCCCGCCTTGGCCGCCTGCGCCGCCGCGACCTGGCCCGGCGCGGCGAAGATGGCGGTGCGGTAGCTCTCGCCTCGATCGCAGAACTGGCCGCCGGCGTCGGTCGGGTCGACGGTGCGGAAAAAATAACGGGCGAGCTGTGCGAAGCTGACTTTCGCCGGGTCGTAGCGCACCAGCACCGCCTCGTAGTGGCCGGTGCCGTTCGCGGAGACCTGCTCGTAGGTCGGCCGCTCGGTGCGCCCGCCGGTATAGCCCGACAGCGCCGAGACCACCCCCGGCACCTTCTCGAAATCCGCCTCGGTGCACCAGAAGCAGCCGCCGGCGAACACCGCCGTCTCCGTCCGCGCGGCTTTGGCCGGCGCGCCGGCGGCCGCCTGCGCGGCGGCGTTGCCGGGGACGTCGGCCTGATAGTCCGGCGCGCAGGCAACGGCGAAGACGAGGAGGCAGGCGGCGGCGAGGCGGTTCATCTCATGTCTTTCGAGGCGGCGTCGAAGCGGGCGGTCTGGTCCCCCTGTGGGCTCAAGCCTCGACACGCCCGGCAGTTCCTCCCTCTGCGCCCGACGGCGCCGCGGGCGGCGCGCCAGGGGCCCTGTGCCCGCGCGCCGTCAGCGCGTCGATGGCTTCCTTGACGCGCTGGCTGTCCTTGCGCGGCATCACCAGCACGGCGCGGTCGGTGGCGACGATGACGAGATCCTCGACGCCCAAGGCAACGACGGTGAGGCCGTCGGTGCGGATCAGGCAGCCGCGGCTCCCGACCGCGACCCCGTCGCCCGTCACCGAATTGCCGTCGGCATCGTGCGGGCCCAGCGCGTGGAGCGCGTCCCAGCTGCCGATGTCCGACCAGCCCATTTCCACCGGCGCCACCGCGACCCGGTCGGACCGCTCCATCACGGCGCGGTCGACGGAGGCGGACGGTGCGGCGGCGAAGGCTTCGGCGCCCGGGACGAGGCGGACGCCGCTGCGGCTCCCCCCGGCGAGGGCGGCGCGTGCGGCCGCGAGGATGTCCGGCGCGTGCGTCTCCAGCGCCTCGACATAGGCATCGGCGCGCAGCAGGAAGATGCCGGCGTTCCAATGCCAGCCGCCCTCGGCGAGCCAGGTGTGGGCGGTCTCCGCATCGGGCTTCTCGGCGAAGCGGGCGGCGCGGAAGACGCCGCCGCCGAGCGCCCCGCCTTGCGCGATATAGCCGTAGCCGGTTTCCGGCCGGTCCGGCACGATCCCGAAGGTGACCAGCCAGCCGTCGCGCGCGGCCGGCGCGGCGGCGGCGACGGCGGCGCGGAAGGCGGCCGCGTCGGCGACCTGGTGGTCGCTCGGCATGACGAGCAGCAGCGCGTCCGGCGCGGCGGAAAGGGCGGCAAGGGCGATGGCCGGCGCGGTGCTCCGCGCGCAGGGCTCCACGATCAGCAAGGCAGGGGGGCAGCCGGCGGCGGCGAGCTGCGCCTCGATCTCGTCCGCGTCCTCGGCGCCGGCCACGACCACGGGGGCCTCGAAGGCCTCCCCGCCGGCGACGCGGGCGGCGGTGAGCTGCAGCATCGTCTCTTCGCCGCCCAGGGCGACGAGCGGCTTGGGCCGGTCGAGTCGGGAGAGCGGCCACAGCCGCGTGCCCGCGCCGCCGCACAGGATGACGGGCGTGATCCGCCGTTCGGGAGAAGCCCCTGCCATGGCGCTGCTTATGGCGCGAAAGGGGCGACCATAAGGTTAACCGCCGCGCTCAGGCGGGGGTGGTTTCTTCCCGCGGCTTGCGTGCTTCGTCCGCCGCGCGGGTTTCGGAGGGTTCGACCCGGACGTCGCTCAGCGAGGAGACCAGGGGCTTTTCCCATTCGGGCTCCTCGTCGGGTGTCCGGAAGGTCCGGTTGAGCAGGAAGCGGACCCGCTCGATCGGCCGCCGGAAGGCGAAGCGGCCGCGGCTGCGCTCGCGCTCCGTCTTCACCCGGTCCCGGCGCAGGCGGACCGCCACCGCCCAGACCATGTAGCCGAGCATCGCAGCCGTGAGTACGGGGAGCAGGTAAGAAACCATGCGAGGTGAACGGATCGGACTCTGCGCGGTTCCGCTCGACCGCGCGCCATTTCAGAAGACAGTCCGGAGCCCGCCCGGCCCCGTGCCCGCGACGGAAAAAGGCCGCCCCTTGCGGGACGGCCTTTCCTTTACGCCTGCTCTTCGGGCTGGTCGGCTGCGCCCTGCTCGCCGGCGGGCTCGGCCTTTTTCGATTTCTTCTTCGAAGCCTTGGGGGCGGCGGGGATGATCTCGAAAGCCGGGGTGTTGTCCTTGATCGTGACCTTGACCTCGCCGCCGTGGATGAGCTTGCCGAAGAGAAGCTCCTCGGCGAGCGGCTGCTTGATCTTCTCCTGGACGAGGCGGCCCATCGGGCGCGCGCCGTAGAGCCTGTCGTAGCCGCGGGCGGTGAGCCAGCTCTTCGCTTCGTCGTCGAGGTCGATATGGACGTTGCGGTCGGCGAGCTGCAGCTCGAGCTGGAGCACGAACTTGTCGACGACGCGGGCGACCACTTCGGGCGGCAGGTAGCCGAACGGCACGATTGCATCGAGGCGGTTGCGAAATTCCGGCGTGAACATCCGCTTGATCGCTTCCTCGTCCTCGCCCTCGCGGGTGACGTCGCCGAAGCCGACGCCCTCGCGCGCCATGTCGCTGGCGCCCGCATTGGTCGTCATGATCAGGATGACGTTGCGGAAATCGACCGTCTTGCCGTGGTGGTCGGTGAGCTTGCCGTTGTCCATCACCTGGAGGAGGATGTTGAACAGGTCCGGATGCGCCTTCTCGATCTCGTCGAGGAGCAGCACCGAATGCGGGTGCTGGTCGACGGCATCGGTGAGGAGCCCGCCCTGGTCGTAGCCGACATAGCCCGGAGGCGCGCCGATCAGGCGGCTCACCGAGTGGCGCTCCATATATTCCGACATGTCGAAGCGCTGGAGCGGGATGCCCATGATCGAGGCGAGCTGGCGCGCGACCTCGGTCTTGCCGACGCCGGTGGGGCCGGAGAAGAGGTAGTTGCCGATCGGCTTGTCGGGATCGCGAAGGCCCGCGCGGCTCAGCTTGATCGCCGAGGAGAGCACGCCGATCGCCGCGTCCTGGCCGAACACGACGCGCTTCAGGTCCCGCTCGAGATGCTCAAGCGTCTTCTTGTCGTCGGAGGAGACGCTCTTCGCCGGGATGCGCGCCATGGTCGAGATGACGGCCTCGATCTCCCGCGTCGTGATCGTCTTCTTGCGGCGCGACGGCGGCACCAGCATCTGCATCGCGCCGACCTCGTCGATCACGTCGATCGCCTTGTCGGGCAGCTTGCGGTCGTTGATGTAGCGCGCCGACAGCTCGACCGCCGCCTTGATCGCGTCGGGCGTGTAGCGGACCGAATGATGCTCCTCGAAGGCGGAGCGCAGGCCCGCCAGGATCTTCACCGTATCCTCAATCGTCGGCTCGTTGACGTCGATCTTCTGGAAGCGCCGGAGCAGCGCCCGGTCCTTCTCGAAATGGTTGCGGAACTCCTTGTAGGTGGTCGAGCCGATGCAGCGGATCGTCCCGCCCGAAAGAGCGGGCTTCAGGAGGTTCGACGCGTCCATCGCGCCGCCGGACGTGGCGCCGGCGCCGATCACCGTGTGGATCTCGTCGATGAACAGGATGGCGTGGGGGAGCTTCTCGAGCTCGGTCACCACCGCCTTCAAGCGCTCCTCGAAGTCGCCGCGATAGCGGGTGCCGGCGAGCAGCGCGCCCATGTCGAGCGCGTAGATCACCGCTTCCTTGAGCACGTCGGGCACGTCGCCCTCGATGATTTTGCGCGCGAGGCCTTCGGCGATGGCGGTCTTGCCGACGCCGGGATCGCCCACATAGAGCGGGTTGTTCTTCGAGCGGCGGCAGAGGATCTGGACGGTGCGGTCGACCTCGGGTCCGCGGCCGATCAGGGGATCGACGCGGCCGCTCTTGGCCTTCTCGTTGAGGTTGACGGTGAACTGCTTGAGCGCGGACTCGCTCTTCTTCTTGCCATCCTCGGGCTTGGCTTCCTCGGTGCCCTTGACCTCGGCGGGCTCGTCGGCCGTCTCGCCCTTGCCGACGCCGTGGCTGATGTAGCTCACGGCATCGAGGCGGCTCATGTCCTGCTGCTGCAGGAAGTAGACGGCGTAGCTCTCGCGCTCCGAGAAGAGCGCGACGAGGACGTTGGCGCCGGTGACTTCGTCGCGGCCCGAAGACTGGACGTGGAGGATGGCGCGCTGGACGACGCGCTGGAAACCGCTGGTCGGCGACGGATCGGTCTGCCCGTCCACCTTCAGCGCCTCGAGTTCGTTGTCGAGATAGGCGCGCACCGAATCGCGCAGTTCCTTCAGCTCGACGCCGCAGGCGCTCATCACCTTGGAGGCATGGGTATCCTCGGTCAGGGCGAGCAGAAGATGTTCGAGCGTGGCATATTCGTGGCGCCGGCCGCTGGCTTCGGCGAGCGCCGTGTGAAGCGTTTGTTCAAGTTCGCGGGCGAAAGACGGCAATTTTCTTACTCCTTGGAGCCCGCGATCCCTTCACGGACTGCTTGAGCCCAATGTCGGTTGTCGACCGCCGATCATCAAGCAGATGCGTGAAAAAGCTGGGGAAAACCCTTCCGGTTCCCCGCGGCCCTTCATTTCCGGAATAGCTTTTCGGCGCTTGCGCGGTGGTTAACCGACGCTTCGATCTTCGCGCGCACCCGGGCGATCTCGCCCTCCAGCAGCGCGATGCGCTCGTGAAGCTCGTCGACCGACAGCGGATCCAGGTCCTGCCGCGTCAGCAGCGCCACCGGATCGTCGGGCTTGCCCGGGAAGAGATCGTCGAGGTCCATGGCGGGCAGAATCCTCCTTTTCGGCCGCTCCTGTCAACCTGCGGGGTTGCGCGGCCGGCATTTCCTCCGCAAGCGGTCGTCCGATGGAGACCATTCCCGCGACGATGCGCGCGATCGACCCGGAGGCGCCCGGCGGCCCCGAGGTGCTGCGGCCGGTCGAGCGGCCGGTGCCGCAGCCCGAGCCCGGCGAATTGCTGATCGCGGTCGAAGCCGCCGGGGTGAACCGCCCCGACGTGATGCAGCGCCTCGGCCTCTACCCGCCGCCGCCGGGCGCGCCGACCATCCCGGGGCTGGAAGTCGCCGGGACGGTGGTCGCCGCGGGCGCGGGCGGCGACGCGCTGCGGGTCGGGACCCGGGTGTGCGCGCTGGTCGCGGGCGGCGGCTATGCCGATTTCTGCACGGCGCCCGCGGGCCAGTGCCTGCCGATCCCGGGCACGCTGTCCGCCGTCGAGGCGGCGGCGCTGCCGGAAACCTTCTTCACGGTCTGGTCGAACCTCTTCCAGCGCGGCGGGGCGAAGCGGGGGGAGACGGTGCTGGTCCATGGCGGGACGAGCGGGATCGGCACGACGGCGATCCTGCTCGGCAGAGCCTTCGGCCTGCGCGTCATCGTCACCGCGGGATCGGACGAGAAATGCGCCCGCGCGCTCGAAATCGGCGCGGCCGAGGCGATCAACTATCGCGCGGCCGACTTCGTCGAGGAGGTGAAGCGGATCACCGGCGGCGCCGGCGTGGCGGTGGTGCTCGACATGGTCGGCGGCGACTATCTCGCCCGCAATCTCGCCTGCCTCGCCGAGGAGGGGCGCCACGTCTCGATCGCGGCGCAGAAGGGGCCGACGCCCGAGCTGCCTCTGTGGACGGTGATGCGCCGGCGCCTGACGCTGACCGGATCGACGCTGCGGGCGCGCTCCACCGCCTTCAAGACGGCGCTGGCCGGCGAGCTGCGGCGCGAGGTGTGGCCGGAGCTGGAGGCGGGGCGGATCCGGCCGGTGATCGATTCCACCTTCCCGCTCGAAGACGCGGCCGAGGCGCACCGGCGGATGGAATCGAGCGCGCACATCGGCAAGATCGTGCTCGAGGTGAAGGGCTGAGCCGCGTCGCCCGCCGGGAACGCCCGCTCAGGAGCAGTCGCGCTCCCCGTGGAAGCAGCTTGCATTGCTCACCAGGTGACCGAAGACGAGCCCGCCGACGATGATCACGACCCCGGCGGCGATCGCGACCTTGGCGACGGTCGACACGTTCTGCCGGTCGACAGGCTCGCCGACGAGGCTCATCCGGTCAAAGCGCTGGCCGGCGAGCGTCAGTTCCGCCTTGCTGCCGGGGCTGAGGCGCAGCTCCAGGCCTTCGCCCATCGTCATCCTGCTGTTCGCGCCGCGGCGGTCGTGGGTCGTCGGCGCGACCGCGAGACTGCCCCGCAGGACCGTGCGGGGGCCGCCGAATTCCGCCCGCAGGCGCAGGCCCGCAAAGGCGCCGCGCTCGCCGTCGGCGAACGCCTTGCCGGCGTGGAAATCGGCTGCGAGCGCCGGCTGGGTCAGGAGCCCGGCGGCCATGGCGATTGCTGCGATCTTCTTCATGGTAGGCCCCCACCTGTCTGCGCAGCGCAATCTACACCTTCCTCAGCGAAAAGGGAGGCGCGATTTCGACGCCGCGGCGGCTCGATACTTGCCCTCCGGCGGCAGGTGGACTAGAGGTCTCACGGCACAGGCCGCTCCGTGAAGGGGCGGCCCTTATTGTTTCCGGAGACTTGCCGTGGCCCAGCCGCTCATGCCCCATGCGACCGCTTCCTGGCTGGTCGACAACAGCTCGCTCACCTTCGAGCAGATCGCCGAATTTTGCGGGCTGCACATCCTCGAAGTCCAGGCGATCGCCGACGATACGGCCGCCACGAAGCTGACCGGGCGCGATCCCTTGCGCGCCGGCGAGCTGACGCAGGAGGAGATCGAGCGCGGCCAGGCCGATCCCGAATACCGCCTCAAGATGCACAAGGAGCCGGACGAGGCGCGCCGCACCAAGGGCCCGCGCTACACGCCGGTGTCCAAGCGCCAGGACAAGCCGGACGGCATCGCCTGGATCATCCGCAACCATCCGGAGATTTCGGACGGGCAGATCTCGAAGCTGATCGGCACGACGCGCACCACCATCGCCGCGATCCGCGACCGCAGCCACTGGAACATCGCCAACATTCAGCCCAAGGACCCGGTGACGCTGGGCCTGTGCTCGCAGCGCGAGCTCGACGCGCTCGTCGCCAAGGCGGCCAAGGCGGCCGGCATCGAGGCGGCGCCGCAGGACCACCGCCTGGCCGGCGACCGCGAGGCGCTGATCGAGGAGCTGCGCGCCGAGCGCGAGGCCGCCGCGCGCGACGCCGAAGCGGCGCTCGCCGCCGAGGAAGCGGGCGAGAGCGGCGTGACGGCGCCGGAAGAGCATACCGCCGAGACGCTCTTCAAGAGCTGAGCCGCGCCGTCCGGCGAGAGGAAGTTCGTGACCGCAACGCCCGAACCCGCCGCGCCGGACATCTCCCTCACCGATCACGGCGAGGAGGCGTACAGCCACAAGGGGCTGACCTACCCGCTCGGCCGGCGCGGGCCGGAGACGGGGGAGGTCGTGCCGCTGGCGGACGGTGTCGGCTGGGCGCGGCTGCCGGTGCCGGGATCGCTCAAGCATATCAACGTCTGGCTGCTCGACGACGGGGACGGCGTCGCGATCGTCGACACCGGCCTCGACATCGCCCCGTGCCGCGAGGCGTGGGAGGCGCTGTTCGCCGGGCCGCTCGAAGGCCGCCGGGTGACGCGGGTGATCGTCACCCACTTCCACCCCGACCATATTGGCCTCGCCGGCTGGCTGACCGCGCGCTTCGGCGTGCCTTTGTGGATGACCCGCGACGAATGGCTGTTCGCGCGGATGCTGACCGCCGACATACGCGACGCGCCGCCGCCGGAGGCCCTTGCCTATTGGCGCGCCGCCGGCTGGAGCGAGGAACGGATCGCGGCGGAGGCGGAGAAGGGCTGGGGACGCTTCGCCTCGGTGGTGAGCGCGGTGCCGGTCAGCTTCGTGCGAATGCGCGACGGCGACACGCTGCGGATCGGCGCGCGGACGTGGAGTGTGGTGGTCGGCGACGGCCATTGCCCCGAACATGCGTGTCTCGTGGACTCGGCCGGCGAACTCATGATCGCCGGCGACCAGGTCCTGCCGCGGATCACGTCCAACGTCTCCCTCAGCCTCAGCGAGCCGGAGGCGGATCCGCTGGGCGACTGGCTCGCCTCGATCGCGAAGCTGAAGGCGCTGCCGGACGGCCTGCTCGTCCTCCCCTCGCACGGCGAGCCGTTCACCGGCCTGCACGCGCGGCTCGACGCGCTCGATGCCGGGCACCGGATGCAGCTCGACGCGCTCCACCGCCATCTCGAGGCGCCGCGGCGGGCGGTCGACTGCTTCTCGACCTTGTTCGCGCGCCGGATCGGGGACTCGATGATGGGCCTCGCCACCGGCGAGGCGCTGGCGCACCTGCGCCGGCTCGAGGTCGAGGGCCGGGCGCGGCGCGAGACGCGCGACGGGGTCCACTGGTACGCGGCAGTTCGATCCGTTACCCCTGAGGAATGACCGACCGCGACAGTATCTGGCATACCGCCTACCGGCACCCGACCCCATGGGAGCGCACCTTTCCGCCGCTGACCCTGCCCGACATGTTCGCAGCCAGCGCGAGGCGCACGCCCAATGCCTGGCTGATCGACTTCATGGGCCGCAAGTACAGCTATGCCGAGACGCTGCACGGGGTGAACCGGGTGGCGGCGGGCCTGGCGAAGCTCGGCATCGCCAAGGGCGATCGGGTCGGCCTCTTCCTCCCCAACGTGCCGCATTATGTCGCCGCCTATTACGGCGCGCTCAAAGCCGGGGCGACGGTGGTCAATTTCTCGCCGCTCTATACGGCCGCCGAGCTCGAGGCGCAGGTCGAGGACAGCGGCACGCGCCTGCTCTTCACCTTGTCGGCGAAGGCCTTGCTGCCGACGGCGCTGACCGTGCTCGACAACAGCAGCCTCGAACGGCTGGTGGTCGGATCGATCGCGGGGGCGCTGCCGCCGGCCAAGTCGATCCTCTACCGGCTCGCCAAGCGCCGCGAGATCGCCCAGGCGCCGGACGATCCGAGGATCGGCGCCTTTTCCGAGTTGATCGGCAATGACGGCCGCTGCCCGCCGGTGGCCGTCTCGGCAGACGACGTCGCGCTCCTCCAATATACCGGCGGCACGACGGGCACGCCCAAGGGCGCGATGCTCACTCACCAGAATCTGTCGGCCAATGCGCGCCAGCTCCTCGCGGTCGATCCCGAGCCGGAGGCGGAGGACCGGGTGATGGGGGTGCTGCCGCTGTTCCACGTCTTCGCCAATTCGGTCGTGCTCAACCGCACCGTCGCCCGCGGCGGCGAGATGGTGCTGCTGCCCCGCTTCGACGCGGCGCAGGTGCTGGCGGCGGTGGAGCGGACGCGGGCGACGGCGCTGCCGGGGGTGCCGACCATGTTCCAGGCCCTGCTCGACCATCCCCGCACGCCGAGGGCCGACCTGTCGAGCCTGCGCTTCTGCATCTCGGGCGGGGCGCCGCTGCCGCTCGAGGTCAAGCAAAGCTTCGAGGCGAAGGCGGGCGCGCCGCTGGTGGAAGGCTACGGCCTCACCGAAGCGGCGGGCGTCGTCACCACCAACCCGATCGGCGGGCTGAGCAAGGACGGCACGATCGGCCAGCCGATTCCCGGCACGTTTGTCGAGCTAGCCGACAAGGAAGATCCCTCCCGGCCGCCCCCCGCCGGGCAGCCCGGCGAAGTGCTCGTCTCCGGCCCGCAGGTGATGAAGGGATACTGGAACCGCCCCGATGCGGACGCCAAGGTGTTCCAGGACGGGCGGCTGCGCACCGGCGACGTCGGCACGATCGACGAGGACGGCTATGTCCGCATCGTCGACCGGCTGAAGGACATGATCTCGGTCTCCGGCTGGAAGGTCTTTCCGAGCCAGATCGAGGCGCTGCTCTACCGCCACGAAGCGGTGCGCGAGGCGATCGTGCTCGGCATCCCGGACCCCTATTCGGGCGAGCGGCCCAAGGCGTTCGTGACGCTGCAGGCGGAGGCTGAGACGAGCGGCGAGGCGCTGATGGAGTGGCTCAACGCCCAGCTCGGCAAGCACGAAAAGGTGGTGGCGGTGGAAGTGCGCGAAAGCCTGCCCAAGACGCTGATCGGCAAGCTCAGCCGCAAGGAGCTGCAGGCGGAGGAAGCGGCGAAGGCGGCCTCGCTCGCGCCTTGACCCTCGCCGCGCACGGCGCCAATGCTCGCCCCATGTCCGACCAGCCGGAAGCCATAGCCGACCTGTCCTTCGAAACCGCGCTGAAGCGGCTCGAGGAGATCGTCCGCCGCCTCGAAAGCGGCGATGCCTCGCTCGACGAGTCGATCGAGCTCTATGGCGAGGGCGATCGCCTCCGCCAGCAGTGCGAGGCGCGGCTCCAGGCCGCCCAGGCGAAGATCGAGAAGATCCAGCTCGGCCCCGGCGGCCAGCCGGCCGGCACCGCGCCGTTCGACGACGCCTGAGCCGCCGCGTGGCGGACGCCTCCACAGACCTGCGGCCGGCGCTGGAGCGGATCGGGGCCGAGATCGACGACTGGTTCGACGCTGCGCTCGCCGTCCCCGCGGACGGCCGGGCGCGGCTGTTCGAGGCGATGCGCTACGCCGCCATCGGGGGCGGCAAGAGGCTGCGGCCGCTGCTCGTCGTCGCCGCCTGCGGCCTCTTCCACATCGCCCGCGAGCGGGCGGTGCGGGTCGGGGCGGCGGTCGAGTGCGTCCACGTCTACTCGCTGGTGCACGACGACCTGCCGAGCATGGACGACGACGATCTGCGCCGCGGCAAGCCGACGCTCCACAAGGCGTTCGGCGAGGCGACGGCGATCCTTGCCGGCGACTCGCTCCATGCGCTCGCCTTCGAAGTTCTCGCCGCCGATGCGACGCACGAGGATCCGTTCGTCCGCGCCGAGCTCGTCCGCGAACTGGCGCGGGCCGCCGGTCCCTCCGGAATGGCGGGCGGGCAGATGATGGATCTCGCCGCCGCGGACGGTTCGCTCGACCTCGCCGCCGTCACCCGGCTCCAGCAGCTCAAGACCGGCGCCCTGATCGGCTTCTGCCTGGAAGCCGGCGCGATCATGGGGCGGGTGCCGCCGGAGGGGCGGCGGGGGCTGCGCGGCTATGCCCGCGACGTCGGCCTCGCCTTCCAGATCGCGGACGACCTGCTCGACGAGGAAGGCGAGGAGGAGAAGACGGGCAAGAAGGTCGGCAAGGACCGGGCGAAGGGGAAGGAGACGTTCGTCTCGCTGCTCGGGCGGGATCGGGCGCGGCGCCAGGCGGAGCTGCTCGTCGAGCAGGCGGTGGAGCATCTCCACGGCTTCGGCGCCGAGGCGGACCTGCTGCGCGCCATCGCCCGCTTCGCGATCGAGCGCGATCACTGAGCATGTTCAGCCGCCCTCTGGGCGGCTAAGGGGGAAAGATGAGGACAGGGGTTTATCCGGGCACGTTCGATCCGATCACGCTCGGCCACATGGACATCATCCGCCGCGGCGCGAAGCTGGTCGACCGGCTGGTGATCGGCGTCACCACCAACCCCTCCAAGTCGCCGATGTTCAGCGACGAGGAGCGGCTGGAGATGGTGCGGCGCGAGGTGGAGGGGATCGAGGGGGACATCTCCGTCGTCACCTTCGATTCGCTGCTGATGGACTTCGCCGAGCGGGAGGGCGCCTCGCTCATCGTTCGCGGCCTGCGCGCCGTCGCCGACTTCGAATATGAGTATCAGATGGCGGGGATGAACCAGCAGCTCAACGACCGGATCGAGACGGTTTTCCTGATGGCGGACGTGTCGCTGCAGCCGATCGCGTCACGCCTGGTTAAGGAGATCGCGCTCTATGGCGGCGACATCGGCAAGTTCGTCACGCCCGCAATCGCCCGCGAGGTGGCGCAAAGGGTCGAGCGGATGGGCCGCAAAGGCTCTTGATCGAACGGGCGTAGCCGCGCACAATCGGCCGTCCGGGACCGGGGATTAAATCATGCGTTTCAAAGCACTTCTGGCCATGCTGCTGGCCTTCCTGTTCGCCGGCGCGGTCGCCGCCCAGCCGGCCGTGCCGCCGCCGCCGCCGCCGCTCGACCCGGAGAATACGCTCCACCTCGACCTGTCGACCGGCGGCCGCGTCACCATCCAGCTGCGCCCCGACGTCGCGCCCGCCCATGTCGAGCGCATCAAGACGCTGACCCGCCGCGGCTTCTACGACGGCCTCGTCTTCCACCGCGTCATCGAGGGCTTCATGGCCCAGGGCGGCGACCCGACCGGCGACGGCACCGGCGGCTCCGAGCTTCCCGACCTCAAGGCCGAGTTCAACGGCCTGCCGCACGTGCGCGGTGCGGTCGCGGCGGCGCGCACCGAGGCGCCCGACACGGCCAACAGCCAGTTCTTCATCATGTTCACGCCGCGCTTCGCGCTCGACGGCAAATACACCGTGTTCGGCCGCGTCGTCGCCGGCATGAACTATGTCGACGCGATCAACCGCGGCGAACCGCCGGCGCTGCCCTCCAAGATCGTCCGCGCCTCGATCGGCGCCGACAATGTGGCCGCGCTGAGCGCCGAGCAGCTCAAGGCCGCGGCGGCGGCGGCGCCCACCGCGCCGGCCGCGCCTCTCGTCGCGACGCTGCTCGGCACCGCGGCGGCCGGCGAGGCCCCGGCCGCGGACGCCGGGGCCGCGGACGCCGAAGCCGGGCAAGACGCCGACGCGCCGGCCGCCGAGGCCGCCCCCGAGGACGCCGCGGCGCCGCAATAAGGGGTGCGGGTCGACCTCTTCGATTTCGAGCTCCCGCCGGAGCGGATCGCGCTGCGGCCCGCGGACCCGCGCGATTCGGCGCGGCTGCTGGTCGTGCGCGGGGAGGCGCTCGCCGACGGCGCCGTCTCGGAGCTGCCGCGCCTGCTGCGCCGCGGCGACGTCCTCGTCTTCAACGACACGCGCGTCATCCCCGCCCAGCTCGAAGGCCGGCGCGGAGACGCCGCGATCGGCGCCACCCTCCACAAGAGGGAGGGCCCGCGCGCCTGGCGCGCCTTCGTCCGCAACGCGAGGCGGGTGCGGGCCGGCGACCGGATCGACTTCGGCGGCGGCGTCGCGGCGCGGGCGGGGGAGAAGGGCGCGGACGGATCGATCCTGCTCGCATTCGAGGGCGACGAGCCGGTCGAACTGCTGCTCGAGCGGGCGGGGC
>JBKBVA010000379.1:0-671 GCA_046289665.1 Allosphingosinicella sp. | reverse complement strand
TTTGATGAAGTCGGCCACGATCAGGAAATAGCCGGGAAAGCCCATCTTCTCGATGATTCCCAGCTCGAAGTCGAGCCGGGCCTGGTATTCCTCGGGTGTGGCGGAATGGGGGATGACGGCAAGGCGCTTCTGCAGGCCTTCGTTCGCCTGGCGGCGCAGTTCCTGCACCTCGTCATCGGCAAAGCGCGGCAGGATCGGCTTGCGCTTCGTGGCGGCATAGGTGCAGCGGCGGGCGATCTCGACGGTGTTGTCCAGCGCCTCGGGCAGGTCGGCGAACAGCGCGACCATCTCAGCCTCGGACTTGAAATAGTGCTGCGGGGTCAGGCGGCGGCGGGGCTGGCTCTGATCGACATAGGCGCCCTCGGCGATGCAGATCAGCGCATCATGCGCCTCGTACATGTCGGGCTTGGGGAAATAGACATCGTTGGTCGCAACCAGCGGCAGCCCCATGTCATAGGCCAGTTCGACCGCGCCGCGTTCGGCCAGCGCCTCGTGTTCGGGCAGCGCGCCGCCAGGTCCGGGGTGGCGTTGAAGCTCGACGTAGAGGCGGTTGGGGTAGATCTGCGCGAGGCGTTCGAGGATCGCGCGGGCCTTGGCCTGCTGGCCGCTGGCGTGGAAGCGGCCAAGGGGGCCTTCGGGGCCGCCGGTCAGGCAGATCAGGCCCTGAGCGT
>JBKBVA010000378.1:0-676 GCA_046289665.1 Allosphingosinicella sp. | reverse complement strand
CAAGCACGAAGAGCAAAGCCAAGACCCCCATAATCACCGTCAGCTGCTTTGCTCGGGTCTGGGCGTCGTCCTCGAAGTACTCCGCCATCTTCTCCATCATGGTGTCGATCTCGCCGGTCTTCTCGCCGGTGGAAAGCATCTGCTGAACGATGCTCGGCATCTCGCCGGTCTCGATCAATGCGGAGGTCATCGTTTCGCCACGCTGAATTTTGAGCGCCGCAGGTCGCACCTTTTCCTCGATGTAGCTGTTGCCAGAGGCCTGCGCCGCCATTTCGACTGCGGTTGCGGGCTGCACGCCGCTTCGGTACAGGGCGCCGAGAGCGCGGCCAAATCTCGCCATGGCAAACCGTCGGAAAACACCAGCAAACCCAGGCACGGAGACCACCAGAAGGTCGAAGCTTCTCTTGACTCCCGGATTCTGCTTGCCCATTCTCACAAAGAGCCAGGCGAAAACCGCTACGCCGATGATCAGCATCCAGAACAGCGGGCTGAGTACGAACGAATCGAACACGATGCCGACCCCGAGGAACGCCCCGACGAAATTAGCGAGAAGGGCGATGGCGATACATGCCCCAAGCAGAAACTTAGGGTACGCGGTAGCCCGCTTCATGGCGTTTCGAATCTGAACCTCTTGCTCGTAGTAGCGGTCGAGATCGTTAAAGGTTCTTTCCAGAAA
>JBKBVA010000377.1:0-676 GCA_046289665.1 Allosphingosinicella sp. | reverse complement strand
ACCGTCGCGAACAGCACCGCCGCTCCCGCCCCGCTGCCGTCGGCATCGTAGAAGATCCGTCCGGTCGCTCCGTCGTAGACGATGCGGTCGTCGGCGTCCTGCGCGGCCGTGCCGGTCCGGAACGCGCTCTCGGCCAGGGTCCCGTCGGCGGCGATCGCCTTGAACACGCTCCGGCTGAGGTGGATGGTGTCGTCGGCGACCGAGAAGTCGACGATCGTGTCGACGTTGGACGTGGCGCTCAGCGCCGTGTCGAACATGAAGCCGTCCGCGCCGCCGCCGCCTTCGAGCACATCGTTGCCGAGCTTGCCGTAGAGCCGGTTGGCGGCGTCGTTGCCGACGACGGTGTTGGCGCCGTTATGGCCGGTGCCGTCGATGGCGGCATTGCCGGTCAGCCGCAGCGTCTCGACCTGCGTCCCGCTGAGGCGATAGCTGACCGAGGCGAGCACCGTGTCGTTGCCGCCCAGCGGATCGAACTCCTGCACCACGTCGCCGATATCGTCGACGATGTAGATGTCGTCGCCCCGATATCCGTTCATCACGTCGGCGCCGGCGCCGCCGTCGAGGCGGTTGGCGCCGTGGTTGCCGGAGAGGCGGTTGGCGAGAGCGTTGCCGGTAAGGTCGGCGTCGGCATTGCCCTCGAGCCCGACATTCTCGACATGGTCGCCGAGCGTGTAGC
>JBKBVA010000376.1:0-678 GCA_046289665.1 Allosphingosinicella sp. | reverse complement strand
CAGGATGCCCGCGAAGACGTGGACGAAGCGCAGCCACTGCGCCCAATAGCCGTCGGCGCCGATATCGGCCCCGTGCAACCCGACCATCGCCAGCACCAGCAGCGCGACGCCGATCAGCAAGGCGACGTGAAAATTCCCCAGTATCTTGGCCATCGAAACCCCCGTTGGTGATTGTCGATACACCTCTAACGCAGCCGTAACGAACGCGGTAGCCGGTTTAACTCCCTCCCCGCGCGCGGCAGCGCGTGGGGAGGGGGACCATGCGCAGCATGGTGGAGGGGTAGATGTCTCCCACGCCGAGGGTCCGGCGCGCGACGGCTAAGGCCTGCGCTTCTTACCCCTCCACCGCCCTTCGGGCGGTCCCCCTCCCCATCTCACGATGGGGAGGGACGTGTCAGTCCAGCCGCCACATGATGCTCTGCGACAGCGGCGTCCACACGCCCATCTTCACGCCGGCATGGCGCAGCGCCTCGCCGGTCCAGCTGTTGCAGGTATAGAGCGCGCTGTAGCCGCCGTTCGCCTCGTAGAACATGTCGGATCCGGTGTAGCCGCGCCCGAGCACCGGCATCGTCTCCCCTGCCGGCCCGCGCTGGAAGCGCGCGGCGATGAACGCGGCGAGCCGCGCATATTGCTCCGGCGTCAGGGTCAGCGGGCGCTGCCAGTCGTTGGGCTCGGGCC
>JBKBVA010000375.1:0-699 GCA_046289665.1 Allosphingosinicella sp. | reverse complement strand
AGCTGCCGTTCTGGCTGGCCCCGCGGCAGGTCGTGGTGGCCTCGATCGTCTCGGACGCCGACCCGTTCGTGCATGAGGTCGTGGCCGCGCTGAAGAAGGCCGGGGTCCGGGCCGAGGCGGATGTGCGCAACGAGAAGATCAACTACAAGGTCCGCGAGCATTCTGTCGGCAAGGTTCCCGTGATCCTGGCCATCGGCATGCAGGAGGTCGAGGCCAGAACTGTTTCAGTCCGGCGCCTGGGAGAGACGCGGACTGAAACGATGTCGCTGGACGAGGCGGTGAAAACCTTCGGGTTCGAGGCCCTGCCTCCTGCGGGCGTCTGACACCAACCCCTTGCACCGAAAGGAAAAGCCCCGAGCGGTTGCCGGGGCTTTTGCCTTTTCTGCACCTGCGACACCCTGTCACGAAGCCGTGGCTCACGGCCCCGTGGGTCGTCTGTGATTGGTGCAATCCGTTACCCCTTTGGCAGTCGCAACCGACGCGACGCCAACTGGAAAAGGGAACTGCTCACATGTCCTATCAATCGAAATCTCTGATCATCGCCGGCGCGCTGGCCACCGCCACGGTGGCGGCCGTCTGGGCCGCGACAGGCTGAGCGGCCGACGCCGCGCGGGCGTTGGTGGGGGTGGTGCCGGCCAGCAGGCGCGTTCCCAAAATCATCAGCCATCTCCTTCGCGTAGAACCTTCCACAGTCTCTAT
>JBKBVA010000374.1:0-714 GCA_046289665.1 Allosphingosinicella sp. | reverse complement strand
CTGGCTGTCCCGCGGCATGGGCTGCGAGACCTCCCCCCAGGCATAGGCGAAGAAGCGCAGCGGCCGCTCGGCCGTGATGCGCGCATCAAGCTGGCGCAGCGAGCCGGCCGCTGCATTGCGCGGATTGGCGAAGGGTGGCAGGCCACGCTCGACCTGGCGCTCGTTGATGCGGCGGAAATCCTCGTGGGAGAGATAGACCTCGCCGCGCACCTCCAGGACCGGCGGCGCACCGGCCAGCACCTCGGGGATCTCGCCGATGGTGCGGATATTGGCCGTCACGTCCTCGCCAACCGCGCCGTCGCCGCGCGTCGCCGCCACCGTCAGGCGACCGTCCTCGTAGCGCAGCGAGCAGGACAGGCCATCGATCTTCGGTTCGGCCGTCATGGCAACCGGCGCTTCGGCTGGCAGGCCGAGAAAGCGCCTCACGCGCGCGACGAAGTCGATCACCTCCTCCTCGGCAAAGGCGTTGGCCAGCGACAGCATGGGGACGGCATGCGGCACCTTGCCGAAGCGCCCCGAAGGCGCGGCCCCGACCTTCTCGGACAGGCTCGCGGCGGTCCTCAGCGCCGGAAAGGCCGCTTCCAGAGCCTCGTAACGGCGGCGCAGGGCGTCATACGCGGCATCGGTGAGGGTCGGCGCATCCTCCTGATAATACTGTCGGTCGGCCTCGCTGATGGCCTCGGCGAGCCGTTCATGTTCAAGCCGCGCCTGTTC
>JBKBVA010000373.1:0-741 GCA_046289665.1 Allosphingosinicella sp. | reverse complement strand
GTCTGGCACATCCACAACGGCAAGCCGCCAGAGTCGAAGATGGTGGTCAGCTTCGGGATGCTGCTGAATCTGGCCTCGGTCGCGGCGGCGAAGGATGCGGCGGGGCTGTGGAAGTTCATCCGGCGCTATGCGCCCGAGGCAAGCCCGGAGACGCATCCCGATCTGGATGCGGCGGCGGGCTTTGCGGTGCGCTATTTCGCGGACAAGATCGCCCCGACGCGGGTGTTCCGGCTGCCCACCGACAAGGAGCGGGCGGCGATGGAGGATCTGGTCGGCCGGCTGCGCGCCTGGGACGGGGGGCTGGACGACGAGGCCTTGCAGTCGATGGTCTTTGCGGTGGGCAAGGAGCACGGGTTCGAGCCGCTGCGCGACTGGTTCAAGGCGCTCTACGAGGTCCTGCTGGGCGCCTCGGAGGGTCCGCGGTTCGGCGGGTTCATCGCCTTGTATGGCGTGGAAGAGACCGTGGCGCTGATGGAGCGGGCGCTGAAGGGCGAGCTGGTCGGCTGACGGCGGCACGGTTCCGCAAGGGGGCACAGATGCGGCTGACCCTGCATGCTGCCGCCCGAGGTTCAGGAGCCGCTCATGCCGCGCAGCCGCGATGATCTGGCGGTTTCGACGGCCCGCTGGGGCCGGAACAGCCTCAGCCCTGACGCGAGACCCTGCGCCAGTCGATCCAGAGGGCCGCGACCTCGTGCGGGTCGCCGGCGAGCAGACGCGCGCCAAGCGGGAAGGCTTCGGCCT
>JBKBVA010000372.1:0-762 GCA_046289665.1 Allosphingosinicella sp. | reverse complement strand
ATCCGGCGCGATGAAACCGTAGCCCTTCGTCGCGTTGAACCATTTCACGGTGCCCGTCGGCATTCCGCTTCTCCTCTCAGAACCCCCTGCGGCGACATTGCCGCAGGCCGTGCCACCAGGTCTTCCAGGGCTTCGATCCGAGAGCCGGCCAGGAAATCTGTCGTCACTGAGGCGATGATGCCAAGGATTCGCCGAAAATCAAGCCACATGGCAAGCGGACTCAGCCGGACGGGGCGCTTCCACCCGTCCGTGCTGAAATTCCGGCCAGAGGCCTTCAGGCAGCTGCGGGCGGCAGCGCCTCGAAGCCAAAGGTCGCCACAGCCTGATCCAGCGACATGGTCTCGGTCCGCGTCTCGCCCAGACGGCGGACCGAAACCGTCCGCGCCTCGACCTCCTGCATGCCGATGGCCAGGATCACCGGAACCTTTCCGACCGAATGCTCGCGCACCTTGTAGTTGATCTTCTCGTTGCGCACGTCGGCCTCGGCCCGGACCCCGGCCTTCTTCAGCGCGGCCACCACCTCATGCACGAATGGGTCGGCATCCGAGACGATCGAGGCCACCACCACCTGGCGCGGGGCAAGCCAGAACGGCAGCTTCCCGGCGTAGTTTTCCAGAAGGATGCCGATGAATCGCTCGAACGATCCCAGGACCGCGCGGTGCAGCATGACCGGGCGATGCTTCATCCCGTCCTCGCCGACATATTCCGCGCCCAGCCGGACCGGCAGGTTGAAGTCGGCCTGGAAGGTGCCGCACTGCCATT
>JBKBVA010000371.1:0-763 GCA_046289665.1 Allosphingosinicella sp. | reverse complement strand
CATCCCGATGGGGCGCCTGTCGACGCCGAAAGACATTGCCGATGCGGCGCTGTTCCTGGCCGCCGATCCCGGCCATTTCCTGACCGGCGTGGTGCTGGAAGTCGATGGCGGGCGGTGCATCTGATGGCCATCACCCTCACCCCCGAGACCACCCTACCGGCCGACGGCACCGCCGGAACCCTCGTCGGCCGTGTCGAGCGTCCGGGCCTCGGCCCCTCGGTCGTCGCCATCCGCGATGGCGGCGTCTTCGACGTCACCGCCAGCTTCCCGACCACCGCCGACCTGTTCGACCGGCCCGATCCGGCAGCAGCCCTTGCCGGAGCGACCGGCGAGCATGTGGGCGAGCTGGCCGACCTCCTCGCCAATACCCCGCCGGACCGCCGCGACCCCGCCCGGCCCTTCTTCCTCTCGCCGATCGACCTGCAGGCGGTGAAGGCCGCCGGCGTCACCTTCGCTATCTCGATGGTGGAACGGGTCATCGAGGAACAGGCCAAGGGCGCGCCCGAGCGGGCCGCTGCCATCCGCGCCGAGATCGGCGCGATCATCGGCGGCGAACTGAAGGGCCTGAAGCCCGGCTCGCCCGAGGCCGCCGCCCTCAAGACGCACCTGCAGGAGCGCGGGCTCTGGTCGCAATATCTGGAGGTCGGAATCGGTCCGGATGCCGAGATCTTCACCAAGGCCCCGGTTCTCTCCTCGGTCGGCACCGGCGCCGATGTCGGCCTGCATCCCATCTCCACCTGGAACAATCCGGAACCGGAGGTGG
>JBKBVA010000370.1:0-764 GCA_046289665.1 Allosphingosinicella sp. | reverse complement strand
ACCCCATCAAGGCCTTGACCGAGAAAGACCGCAAGGACATGCGCGAGGCACTGGAGATCGGCATCGACGCCGTGGCCTTGTCCTTTGTCCAGGAAGCCGCGGACGTGGTCGACCTGCAGGAGCTGATCAAAAGCCACTGCTCCTGGGTTCCGGTGATCGCCAAGCTGGAGCGGCAGAACGCCGAGTTGCAGGAGATGCGGACCTTTCTGACCGCGATCCTGTCGTCGGTCTCGGATGTGCTGATCGTGGCCGACCGGGGGGGGCGCGTTGCGCGGGTCAGCCGCTCGGTCGAGGCGCTGACCGGGGCGGGGGAGGCGGCGCTGGGCGGGCGGCCGCTGGTGGGGCTTTTCGCCGAAGGGGCGCACGAGGCGGTGGAGGCGGCGCTGGCGGCGGTGCGCGAGGCCCGGAAGGGCGTGCAGGTCGAGGCGGAGCTGCTGACGGCGGGGGGCGTGGAACCGCTGGACCTGTCGATCGCGCCGCGGCTGGACGACCGGGGTCGGGTGGACGGGTTCGTGCTGACCGGGCGGCCTTTGGGCGCCTTGCGCAAGGCCTATGCCGAGCTGTCCGAAAGCCATGACGCGCTGAAGACGGCGCAGGCCCAACTGGTGCGCAACGAGAAGCTGGCCAGCCTCGGCCGCCTGCTGGCCGGGGTGGCGCATGAGCTGAACAACCCGATCAGCTTTGTCTATGCCAATGCGCATGCCCTGGAACGCTATGCCGGCAAGTTCGAGACCTACTTCGCACGTGTGCAGGAAGGGGCGAGC
>JBKBVA010000036.1:0-14257 GCA_046289665.1 Allosphingosinicella sp. | reverse complement strand
GTGGGTGACGAGGATCTTGGTCTTGCGCGGCGTCACCGCGGCGAAGCGCTCGCGGATGATCTCCATCTGCTCGCGGTTGATCCGGCCGTCCTTGATGGTCAGCGACCGCGCGGTGTTGATGCCGAGCACGGCGAGCTCGTCATCCTCGTACCAGGGGCACAGATCGTCGTCGATGAAGCGCTTGTAGCGGTGCAGGGGCCGCACGAAGCGCCGGACGACGTCGTAGAGCGGCACGTCGTGGTTTCCCGGCACGGCGAGGATGGCGAGTCCCGCTTCCTCCAGCCGCTCCATCCACAGACAGGCCTCGCGATACTGCTCGACCCGGGCGCGCTGGGTGAAATCGCCGCTGATCACCACCAAGTCCGGCCGCCGCGCGATCAGGAACGCCTCCAGCGCCTCCACGATGGCGGGGTCGTGCTTGCCGAAATGGACATCGGAGAGGTGCGCGATGGTGGCCATCCCTCCCGAACGAGCGGAGAGGCGGGCGGTTTCCGCGTCAGCCCCAGATGCGCTCGTGCCGGCCGCCGAGCGTCGTCAGCAGCTCATATTGCGACAGCCCCGACTGCGCCGCCGCGTCGGGCAGGCAATAGTCGAGCTCGACCCAGTCCCCCTCCCCCAGCTCCGGCGCCGCATCGACCTCGATGGCGGTGAGGTCCATCGACACCCGCCCCACGACCGGCGCGAAGCCGCCGCCGAGCCGGGCGCGGCCCGATCCGGAGAAGCCGCGCAGATAGCCGTCCGCATAGCCGACGTTGAGGATCGCAAGCTCGGTGTCCCGCTCCGCCCGGTAAGTGGCGTTGTAGCCGACTGTACCTCCCGCCGGGATGCGCTTGCGCTGGATGACCTGGGCCTCGACCCGCACCACCTGCCGGATGTGCCCCTCGGCCTCGTGGCGTGGGATGCCGCCGTAGAGGGCGAGGCCGGGCCGGGTGAGGCCGAAGGCATAATCCTCGCCGAGGCAGATGCCGGCGCTGTTGGCGAGGCTCAGCCGTGTCGCCTTCACGCCCGCGGCGACCTCGGCGAGCAGCGTCCGCTGGCGCGCATTCATCGCCCGGTCCTCGTCGGCGCAGGCGAGGTGGCTCATCAAGGTCTCGATCCGAAGCCCGTCGAGCAGCCCGCCGGCCACCGCCTCCGGGGCGAGGCCCAGGCGGCCGATGCCGCTGTCGATCATCACGTCGCACGGCCGCCCGGTCCCGCGCCAGTCCCGCACCTGCCGCTCAGTGTTGAGCACCGGCCGCGCCGGCGATGCGGCGGCTCGCGCCAGATCCTCCGCAGCGAAGCCGTGCAGCACCGAGACCGAGGCGTCGCCGGCAAAGGGCAGCACCGCCTCCGCTTCCGCCCAGGTCGCGACGAAGAAATCCCGGCACCCCGCATTGGCGAGGTGCATCGTCACCTCCTGCGCGCCGAGCCCGTAGCCGTCCGCCTTCACCGCCGCGCCGCACGCCGCGCCGCCGCTCATCGCGGCGAGCCAGCGCCAGTTGGAGAGGAGCGCATCCTTGTCGAGGCGCAGGCGAAGCGGGCTGTGGTCGAAGGTCACGCTGGCGCGGATAACGCCGCGCGCCCGCTTAGTCCAACGCTGCTCAGCCGAGCTCCGCCCGCGCCTGTTCCCAGTTGCGCCCGTCGAACCGCCGGACCGTCGCGGCGAGAAGGGACGGGTCATCGAGGCAGTGGACGTTGACGCTCCACTCGTCGGGATGGGAGCGGGGTTGGTAGAAGCTCTTCACCCCGCAGACGCTGCAGAACAGGTGGTTGGCCGCGCCGGTGCCGAAGCGGTAGCTGGTCAGCGCCTCCTCGCCCGACAGCAGCCGGAAATCGCCGTGCGGGACGCCGAGGTGCAGGAAGCCCGTCGCCCGGCAGATCGAGCAGTTGCAGTCGAGCAGCTCGACCGCGCGCGGCACCTCCGCCTCGAAGCGCACCTTTGCGCAATGGCACCCGCCGGTCACCGTCACCACGTTCGCCTCCTCAACAGCAGCGGCTGATGCCGCCATAGCGGCGCTCGGTCCGCTCGCGGTGGAATTCGGCGCGGCTCATCACCTTTTCGCCCGGATGCGCCGCGCGCCGGTGCGCGAGATAGGCGGCGTAATCCGGCACGCCGACCATCAGCCGCGCCGTCTGCGCCGCCCGGCGCCACGCCTCACGCCATCGCATCGGCCGTCTCCCTGGTGGTCGGGGCGTCGGCGCGCTTCGCCTCGAGGATGGCGCGGACGCCGTAGAAGACCATGGCCAGCACCACCGTCACGAACAGCGCACAGAGCGAGGCGTTGACATAGTCGTTCATCACGATCTGCCGCATCTGCGCCATGCTCTTGGCCGGCGCCAGCACCTCGCCCCGCGCCATTGCCTCGGAGAAGAAGCCGGCGTGCGAGAGGAAGCCGATCTTGGGATCGGGGTGGAACATCTTCTGCCAACTCGCCGTCAGCGTGCAGACCAGCAGCCAGGTCAAAGGCAGCATCGTCACCCAGGCGAAGCGCTCGCGCTTCATCCGGAACAGCACCACCGTGCACATGGTGAGCGCGATCGCCGCCAGCATCTGGTTGGAGATGCCGAACAGCGGCCAGAGCGTGTTGATCCCGCCGAGCGGATCGGTGACGCCCTGATAGAGGAACCAGCCCCAGCCGGAGACGGCCAGCGCGGTGGCGACGAGGTTGCCGGCCCAGCTCGACGTGTCCTTGAGCGGCGCGACGAACGTGCCGATCAGATCCTGGATCATGAACCGGGCGACCCGCGTCCCGGCATCGACCGTGGTGAGGATGAACAAAGCTTCGAACAGGATGGCGAAATGGTACCAGAACGCCATCATCGCCTGGCCGCCGATCACGTTCGACAGGATGTGCGCCATGCCCACGGCGAGCGTCGGCGCGCCGCCGGTGCGCGACAGGATCGTGGTCTCGCCGACGTCCTTCGCCACCTGGTCGAGCATCTCCGGCGTGATGACGAAGCCCCAGACGCCGACCGCCTGCGCCGCCTCCGCCGTGGTCGCGCCGATCGCGGCGACGGGACTGTTCAGCGCGAAATAGACGCCGGGATCGAGGACGCTCGCCGCGACCAGGGCCATGATCGCGACGAAGCTCTCCATCAGCATCGCGCCATAGCCGATCGCCGGGATATGCGCCTCGCTCTCGATCATCTTCGGCGTCGTCCCCGACGAGACCAGCGAGTGGAAGCCGGATACGGCGCCGCAGGCGATGGTGATGAAGAGGAAGGGGAAGAGCGTCCCCGGGAAGACCGGCCCGGTGCCGTCGATGAAGCGGGTGACGCCCGGCATCTGCAGCTCCGGCCGGACGATCAGGATGCCGATGGCGAGGCCGACGATGGTGCCGATCTTGAGGAAGGTGGAAAGATAGTCCCTCGGCGCGAGCAGCAGCCACACCGGGATCACCGAGGCGATGAAGCCGTAGGCGATCAGCATCAGCGCCAGCGCCTCGCCGGAAAAAGTGAAGGCCGGCCCCCAAACTGGGCTCGAGGCGACGCTCTCCCCCAGCACGATGGCGAGCATCAGACCGGCAAAGCCGATCAGCGAGACCTCGCCGATCCGCCCGGGCCTGAGGTAGCGGCCGTACAGCCCCATGAAGAGCGCGATCGGCATCGTCGCGAAGACGGTGAAGGTGCCCCACGGGCTGTCCGCCAGCGCCTTCACTACGACGAGCGCCAGCACGGCGAGCAGGATGATCATGATGGCGAGGATGCCGATCATCGCGATCACGCCGGGCACATGGCCCATCTCGGCCCGGATCAGCTCACCGAGGGACCGCCCGTCGCGCCGCGTCGAGATGAACAGCACGATCATGTCCTGCACCGCGCCCGCGAACACCACGCCGACGAGGATCCAGAGCGTCCCCGGCAGCCAGCCCATCTGGGCGGCGAGCACCGGCCCGACCAGCGGACCCGCCCCGGCGATGGCGGCGAAATGGTGGCCGAACAGCACCGTCTTGTTGGTCGGGACGTAATCGAGCCCGTCGTTGCGGCGCACCGCCGGCGTCGGGCGCCGGGCGTCGATCCCCAGCACGTTGCGGGCGATGAACAGGGCGTAGAAGCGATAGGCGGTGAGGTAGACGCAGACCGCCGCGACGACGAGCCACAAGGCGTTGATCGTCTCGCCCCGGTTCAGCGCCACGAAGCCCAGCGCGAACGCGCCGAGCAGGGCCACCAGCGCCCACGGCACGAACCACCAGGCCGGCCGCTCGCCTCGTCCTGCCGCCACTGCCGTCATGCCCCCTCCCGATGTTCTCTCGCTGCGAAGCTAGCGGGGAGAGAGACGGGCGGGAAGCGGGTTCGTCAGTGCTTCGCTTTCACCAGCGCCGCCCGCTCCCGCCGGGCCGTCTCGGCGAGCGGATGGCTGGGGTGGCGGGCGAGGAACAGGTCGTAGGCGGCGACCGTGCCGGCCTTGCGGGCGGCGCACAGCTCCTCCTGAATGGCGATGTTGCCGTCCCGCGCCGGCGGCACGACCGGCTCCTTCGGCTCAGCCACGGCGGGGGCCGCCGCGGCCGAGAGTGCGAGGAGGAGCCAGGCCGCCACCGCCGGTCATCCGAAGATGAAGTCGCTCGCGGCGAGCGAGGTCAGGTTGTTCAGGATCAGCTGGAAATCGGCCGCGCCGTCATTGTTCACGTCGCCGAAGACGTGGACGGCCCCGTTCACCACCTCGTAGCGCACCTCGCCGAGCTGGTCGGAATCCGGCGAGAAAGCGGCGGTGCCGAGGAAGGTGAAGCCTTGGCGCCCGACGGTGGCGGTATCGCCGTCGAGCAGCGACAGATCGATCCTGTCGCTGCCGCGCAGGAAGTCGGCGATGATGTCGGCGGCGCCGGGCGCGCTGTCGGACGCCGACACCAGGCGGAAGCTGTCGCTCCCGTTCCCGCCGGTCAGCACGTTCACCGCCTGGTTGCCGATCAATATGTCGTTGCCCTGGCCGCCCATCGCATTCTCGATCAGCGAACGTGCGTCTCCGTTGTGCAGGAGCGCGTTCGCCACGTTGCCGCGCGCATAATTGCCGCTGCCGAGGTTGGCGAGCTGGATCTGGGACGTGATCGTCCATTCGCCGGGCCGGAGGTCGATCGTGACGTCGCTGAGATATTCGGAAAGATCGTAGGTGTCGGTCCCGCCGCCGTCCCACACGGTCATGAACACGCGGTTCGCCCCCGGCGTCCACTGCGTCACCCCGTTGATCATGAAGGCGCCCGTGGTCGGGCTCCAGCTGTAGGTGGTGTCGCCGGCATTGGTCGTGAAATCGGCCCCGTACATGCGCTGGAGCGCCGCGATGTCGTACATCATCAGCGTCTGGGCGAAGCCGAACGTCTCGTTGCTGTAGCCGCCGTCGTCGCCGGTGGGCGCGCCGATATAGCCCCGGTAGGTCATCACCGAAAATTCGATCGAATCCCGATCCGGGCTCAGCGCCGGAGATTCATGGCCGTGCTTGAGGCCGAGCGCGTGGCCGGTCTCGTGCAGGAAGGTGAACCACTGGTAGTTGCCGATCACGGGCGTGGTGTACTTGGTCGTGTTGTACCAGCTGTCGCCGCCATTGCCTGCGCCGGGGTAGTAAGCATGCGCCGTTTCCGGTTCGTTGCTGAGCGCGAAGCGCATCTGCGCCGAGCCGGGATTGCTGGTCAGCTTGGTGAATTCGAGGTTGGTCAGCGCTGAAACCTGCCCCAGCATCCGCACCACCGCGGCCTGCTGGGTCGGATTGAGCGCGCTCATCCCCGCCGCGATCTCGTCCGTTCCTTCGCCCGGGCCGTATTGGGAAGCGCTGGTCGTGAAGCCGTAGGTCACCGACGTGGAGCTCCAGCTGGCGCCGCTCATCAGCGCCTGGATATTCTCCTCGTCGATCTGGGCCTTGGTGGCCACCGGTCCGATGCTGACGTTGAGGCGGTATGAGCCGCTGCTCGTCGCGACGCCCGAATCGTCCGCATAGGAGCGGATCGAGAAGGTGTAGGTGCCGGTGCTCGGCGCGCGCACCCAGATGTAGCTGTCCATGTTGTGCGAGACGCCGCTGTGCGCGGTGGAGCCCGGATCGAAGCTCACCATGTCGTCATTCTCGGCGATCACAGCGCCGTTGGGCCCGTAGACGGTGAGCCAGGAGTCGAGCATCGTCGTGCCGTCGACGTCGAGCAGGAGCAACTCGCCCGCCTGCAGCGTGACGCTGAAGAAGTCCTTGTCGCCGCCCGCCGTGACGGTGCCGTCGATCCGCGCCGTCGGCAGGCTCTGGTCGTGGAGGTTGGGGTCCTGCACCGGGGCGAAGAGCGTCCGGTCCAGCGCCTGGGCGGTGCCGATGCTGCCATTCTCGCCGCTCGTCTCGACGACGTTGTAGGCTGACGGCGGCGGAGGCGGCGGCGGAGGAGGCGGTGGAGGCGGCGGCGGAGGCGGCGGCGGCGGCGGAGGCACGCCCTCGTCGACGTTGGTCACCGACACGGCGACCGCGCGGCTCGCCGTCGCCCCGCTCGAATCCGAGGCGTGGACGATGATGCTGTAGCTAGCGCGGGTCTCGTAATCGGGCGCGTTGACGAACCGCACGGCGCCGTCGCGGTCGATCGTGAAGTGGGCGGCGTCGGTGCCGGTGAGACTGTAGACGAGGCTGTCCCCGTCGGCGTCGGAGGCCAGCGTCTGGTAGACGATCGTCGCCGTCGCGCTGTTCTCCGCGATCGAGGCGGAGGCGGCCGAACTGATCGTCGGTGCGGTGTTGGGAAGGCCGCTGACCTGGAACTGGGCCGCGTTCATCGCGAGGCCGGGCGAAAGGGTCGCGAACTGCACCGCGGCCGCGCCGCCCGATCCGTCCGCGTCGTAATAGAGCGCGCCGGTGGCGCTGTCGTAGAGGATCCGGTCGTCGGCATCGGCCGCGACGCTGCCGAGGCGGAACGCGCCGGCGGCGAGCGAGCCGGTGGCGAGCGCCGCGAAGGGCTGGCCTGCAAAGCCGCCGAGGAGGATGCGGTCGACGCCGACGGTGAAGTCGGCGATCACGTCGATATTGCCGGCACCGAGCGTGTCGGCGAAGCGGAAGGTGTCGCTTCCCGCCCCGCCTTCGAGCCGGTCGGCGCCCGCCCCGCCGTCGAGCAGGTTGGCGCCCGCATTGCCGGTGATGCTGTTGGCCAGCGCATTGCCGGTCCCGTCGATCGCCGCCGATCCGGTGAGCACGAGATCCTCGAGATGCTGGCCGGCAAGGCTGAAGCTGACCGAGCTCACCACCGTGTCAGTCCCGCCGGAGGCGCTGTCCTCGATCACGCGGTCGCTGGCATTGTCGACATGATAGGTGTCGTTGCCGGCGCCGCCGATCATCGTGTCGGCCCCGGCGCCGCCGTTCAGCACGTTGGCCGCCGAATTGCCGGTGAGGACGTTGGCGAGGCTGTTGCCGAACGCGCTCGTCGCCGCGCTGCCGGTGAGGGTGACGTTCTCGATCTCGTAGACGTCGTTCAGGTGGAAGGTGACGGCGCTCAGCACCGTGTCGACGCCGCCGCCGGCGCTTTCGATCACGCTTTCGCCGAGCTGGTCGACCACATAGGTGTCGTTGCCGGCCCCGCCGGCCATGACATCGACGCCCGCCCCGCCGTCGAGGCGGTTCGCGCCCGCATTGCCGGTCAGCACGTTGGCGAGTTCGTTGCCGGTGAGGTCGGCGGCCGCACTGCCGGTGAGGTAGAGCCGCTCCACCGATACGCCGCTGCGCAGCACATAGCTGACGCTGGCATAGAGGCGGTCCTCGCCCTCGCCGGCGCTTTCCGAGATGAGGTCGCTGGCATCGTCGACATGATAGGTGTCGTTGCCGACGCCCCCCGCCATCGTGTCGGCGCCGAGGCCGCCGTCGAGGATGTCGTTGCCGCCGCCGCCCGAAAGGAAGTTGGACGCGCCGTTGCCGATCAGCACATTGTCGAGCCGGTTGCCGTGGGCGTTGACGGCGGCGCTGCCGGTGAGGGTGACGTTCTCGATCTCGTAGACGTCGTTCAGGTAGAAGGTGGCGGCGCTCAGCACCGTGTCGATGCCGCCGCCGGCGCTCTCGATCACGCTTTCGCCGGCCTGGTCGACAACGTAGACGTCGTTGCCGGCGCCGCCCGCCATGACGTCGACGCCGCCGCCGCCGTCGAGCCGGTTGTCTCCGCCATTTCCGGTCATCACGTTGGCGAGTTCGTTGCCGGTCAGGTCGATCGAGGCCGAGCCGCTGAGGAACAGCCGCTCGACCGAAACCCCTGCGGCGAGCACGTAGCTGACGCTCGCGTAGAGCCGGTCCTCGCCCTCGCCGGCCGCCTCGGAGATGCTGTCCCCGGCATTGTCGACGAAATAGGTGTCGTTGCCCGTCCCGCCGAACATCGCGTCGGCGCCGGCGCCGCCGTCGAGCGTGTCGTTGCCCTCGCCGCCGGAGAGCCGGTTCGAGGCGGCGTTGCCGGTCAGCACATTGTCGTAGCGGTTGCCGTAGCCGTTGATCGCCGCATTGCCGGTGAGCGTCAGCCTCTCGATCTCGTAGCTGTTCGAAAGGTAGAAGGTCGCCGAGCTCAGGACCGTATCGATCCCGCCGCCGACATTCTCGATCACCGTCTCGCCGGTGTGATCGACGATGTAGGTGTCG
Organism: Allosphingosinicella sp.; assembly: GCA_046289665.1. Taxonomy (GTDB): domain Bacteria; phylum Pseudomonadota; class Alphaproteobacteria; order Sphingomonadales; family Sphingomonadaceae; genus Allosphingosinicella. Next base: position 5,718 of record JBKBVA010000036.1, on the reverse strand, counting down.
TTGCCGGCCCCGCCCGCCATCACGTCGACCCCGCCGCCGCCGTCGAGGCGATTGGCGCCGGCATTGCCGGTCATGATGTTGGCAAGCTCGTTGCCGGTGAGGTTGATGGACGCGGTGCCGCTGAGGAACAGCCGTTCCACCGACACGCCGGCGCCGAGCACGTAGCTGACGCTCGAATAGAGCCTGTCCTCGCCCTCGCCGACGGCCTCGACGATACGGTCCCCCGCATGGTCGACGATGTAGGTGTCGTTGCCCGCGCCGCCCGCCATCGTGTCGGCGCCGCCGCGGCCGTCGAGCTGGTTGTTGCCTGAATTGCCGGTCAGGACGTTGTCGAGCTTGTTGCCATAGGCGTTGATTGCCGCACTGCCGGTGAGGGTAAGGTTCTCGATCTCGTAGGTGTTCGAGAGGTAGAAGGTGACGGAGCTGAGCACCGTGTCCATCCCGCCGCCCACGCTCTCGATCACGCTCTCGCCGGTGTGGTCGACGATGTAGGTGTCGTCGCCCGCGCCGCCCGCCATCATGTCGACCCCGCCGCCGCCGTCGAGCCGGTTGGCGCCGGCATTGCCGGTCATGATGTTGGCGAGTTCGTTGCCGGTAAGGTCGATCGACGCGGAGCCGCTGAGGAACAGGCGCTCCACCGACACGCCGGCGCCGAGCACGTAGCTGACGCTCGCATAGAGCCGGTCCTCGCCCTCGCCCGCCGCCTCGACGATGACGTCGCCGGCATCGTCGACGATATATTTGTCGTTGCCCGCGCCGCCCGCCATCGTGTCCGCCCCGGCGCCGCCGTCGAGCTGGTTGTTGGCGGCATTGCCGGTCAGCAGGTTGTCGAGCTTGTTGCCATAGGCGTTGATCGCCTTGGTGCCGGTGAGGGTGAGGTTTTCGAGTTCGTAGGTGTTCGAAAGGTAAAAGGTGACGGAGCTGAGCACCGTGTCGATCCCGCCGCCGGCGCTTTCGATCACGCTCTCGCCGGCATGGTCGACGATGTAGGTGTCGTCGCCCGCGCCGCCGGCCATCATGTCCACGCCGCCGCCGCCGTCGAGCCGGTTGGCGCCGGCATTGCCGGTCATGATGTTGGCGATCGCATTGCCGGTGAGGTCGATCGCGGCGGTGCCGGTGAGGAACAGCCGCTCGACCGACACGCCCGCCGCCAGCACGTAGCTGACGCTGGCATAGAGGCGGTCCTCGCCCTCGCCCGCCGCCTCGACGATGACGTCGCCCGCATCGTCAACGAAATAGGTGTCGTTGCCGGTGCCGCCGGTCATCGTGTCGGCGCCGATGCCGCCGTCGAGGCGGTCGTTGCCGCCATAGCCGTAGAGGCTGTCGTCGCCGCCGAGGCCGTTCAGGGTGTCGTCCTGCTCCGTGCCGTGCAGCACGTCGTTTCCATTCGTTGCGACCGACATCGTCATTCCCCGGGGATACAGGCGGCAGAGACTGCCGCGCAAAAACTTTCCAAGTGGCGAACCGCCTGCGCCGCTTGCGTCGCAACAGCGAACAAAATGCCTAAGCCCGTGACGTTACACGAAATTCCCAAAGCTGTAAGGGTCAAAAACGCCGCAGATCCACTCCTCCGCTAGGTCCCTACGGTGCCGTCGGAGAGCCCTTCGAGGATCGGGCAGTCGGGCCGCGCGTCGCCCGCGCAGCGCTCGACGAGGGTGGCGAGCGTCCGCTCCATCGCCTGCAGCGCCGCGATCTTGGCGCGGATCTCCTCGATATGCGTCGTCGCCGCCTGCCGCACGTCGGCGCTCGCCCGGCCGCGGTCGCGATAGAGGGCGAGGAGGTGGCGGCATTCCTCGACGCTGAAGCCGAGCCCGCGGGCGCTGGCGACGAACCGCAGCTCGTGCACGTCCCGGTCGCCATAGTCGCGAAAGCCGTTGGCCCGCCGCGCCGGCCGCACCAGCCCGATATCCTCGTAATAGCGGATCGTCTTGGCCGGCAGGCCCGACCGCGCCGCCGCGTCGCCGATGTTCATCGCACGCTCTCCAGGTCCAGGCCGCGCAGCCGCAGCGCGTTGACGATCACCGAGACCGAGGAGAGGCTCATCGCCAGCGCCGCGATCATCGGGCTGAGCAGCAGGCCCGTCACCGGGTACAGAACCCCCGCCGCGATCGGCACGCCGACGCCGTTATAGCCGAAGGCGAACCACAGGTTCTGGCGGATGTTGCGGGTGACGCCGCGCGACAGGCGCCGCGCCCGCACGAGGCCGATGAGATCGCCCTTCACCAGGGTCACGCCAGCGCTCTCCACCGCCACATCGGCGCCGGTGCCCATCGCGATGCCGATATCGGCCCGGGCGAGCGCGGGGGCGTCGTTGACGCCGTCGCCCGCCATCGCGACCACCCGCCCCTCGCCGCGGAGCCGCGCGATCGCCGCATCCTTGTCCTCGGGAAGGACGTCGGCGATCACCTCGTCGATGCCGAGCCGCCGGGCCACCGCCTCGGCGGTGCGGCGGTTGTCGCCGGTCAGCATGATCAGCCGCAGCCCCTCCTTGTGGAGCAGGTCGACGGCGCGGGCGGTCGTCGGCTTCACCGGGTCGGCCACCGCGACGAGGCCGGCAAAGGCGCCGTCCACCGCCACGAACATCACCGTCGCGCCTTCGTCGCGCCGCTGCCCGGCGGCCTCGGCCATGCCCGCCTCGGCCGCGCCTTCGGCCTCCATCATCGCGGCATTGCCGATCGCCACCCGGCGGCCGTCCACGACGCCGCGGACGCCCTTGCCGGAGACGGAGGCGAACGCGTCCGCCTCGAGCAGATCCAGCCCCCGCGCCTCCGCGCCCGCAACCAGCGCATGGGCCAAGGGATGCGCGCTCGACCGCTCCAGCGAGGCCGCGAGGAGAAGCAGTTCCTCCGCGCTCCGCCCCGCCGCCGGCTCCACCGCCACCAGAGCCGGCCTGCCCTCCGTCAGCGTGCCGGTCTTGTCGACGACCAGGGTGTCGACGGCAGCGAACCGCTCCAGCGCCTCCGCATTCTTGATCAGCACGCCCGCCTGCGCGCCCTTGCCGACCCCGACCATGATCGACATCGGCGTCGCCAGCCCCAAAGCGCAGGGGCAGGCGATGATCAGCACCGACACCGCCGTCACCAGAGCGAAGGGCACGCGCGGCGGCGGCGCGGCGAACGACCAGACGAGGAAGGCCAGCACGGCTACGGCGATCACCGCCGGCACGAACCAGGCGGCGACGCGGTCGACGCTCTTCTGGATCGGCGCCTGGCTGCGCTGCGCGTCGGCGACCATCTGGACGATCCGCGCCAGCATCGTCTCGGCGCCGACCCTTTCGGCGGCCATCACCAGCACGCCCTCGCCGTTGATCGACCCGCCGGTCACCGCGTCGCCCGGCGCCTTCGACACCGGCAGCGGCTCGCCGGTCAGCATAGATTCGTCGACCGACGAGGCGCCGTCGATGACGATGCCGTCCACCGGCACCGCCTCGCCCGGCTTCACCCGCAGCGTGTCGCCGGCGCGCACCAGGTCGAGCGGGATGGTCCGCTCGCGCGCGCCCTCGACGAGGTGCGCCGTCTTCGGCGCGAGGTCGAGCAAGGCGCGGATGGCGGAGCCGGTCCGCTCCCGCGCCGCCAGTTCGAGCAATTGTCCGAGCAGCACCAAGGTCACGATCACCGCCGCCGCCTCGAAATAGAGGCCGACGCCGCCGTCCATCGTGCGGAAGCTCGCCGGGAAGATCCCCGGCGCCGCCGCGCCCACCACCGAATAGCCCCAGGCGACGCCGGTGCCGAGGGCGATCAGGGTGAACATGTTGAAGCGGCGGCGCTTCACGCTCTGCCAGCCGCGCACGAAGAAGGGCCATCCGCCCCACAGGACTACCGGGGTGGCCAGCGCCAGCTCCGCCCAGTCGAGCGTCCGCGCGCCCCCCATCTCGACCGCCGCCGGCCAGAAATGCCGCAGCATCGCCACCGCCGCCAGCGGCACCGTCAGCAGGGCCGAGACGGCGAACCGCCGCCGCATGTCGAGATATTCCTTGGACGGACCCTCGCTCAGCGACACGCCTTTCGGCTCCAGCGCCATGCCGCAGATCGGGCAGGTGCCGGGGCCGATCTGCTCCACCTCGGGATGCATCGGGCAGGTGTAGACCGCATCCTCCGGCGCCGCTGCCGGCGCGGGCGGGGTGTCAGAGAGGAACAGCTCGGGCCGCGCCGAGAAGCGCTCCCGGCATTTCGCCGAGCAGAAGTGAAAGGTCTCCCCGCGATGCTCGGCACGGTGCGGCGTCGCCGCCGGATCCACCCGCATTCCGCAGACCGGGTCGAGCACCCGTCCGTCGTCCCGATCCGGTCCGGAACCGTGGCCGTGGCCGTGGCAGCTGTGCGTGTCGTCCATGTTCCGATCCTCGTCGATTCGCCTCTGACGACACCCCCATTGCCGGTTCCAGTAACTGGAAGGTCAAGCGCTTTGTTTCCACCCCGCCTCGCCTTTCGCGGCGATCCCTGCTAGGGTGCCCCCATCACCTGATCCTTTCCGCAAGCATCCTGTGACAGAGAGACGCCACGCGCTCCCGCTTGCATCTACGAGGTGACCCGCATGGAACATTCCTATTGGCTCAGGCGCAAAAGCGCCTCCGCCGCCAACGCCCGCCGCGCGGTGAGCGCGCAGGCCCGGCTCGCCCATCTCGACCTCGCCGGCCGCTACAGCGTCAACGCCGCCACGGTGGCCGCCGGAGAGAAGCTGCCGGCCCCCGCGCCGGACCTTGCCGGCAGCAGCGGATTCTACGACCAGCTCGAAACCGGCGTCCGCTGGTTCGCCTCCCCGGACGCCTGCCGGGACGCGCGCGGCGCGGAGTCCGGTATCGCCGAACGCCGCCCCCCGCTCCGCAGGGGCGACGGGCAGCCGGTGAGGCGCTGACATGGGCAGCCTTCCCAAGAGCACGGTGGAGCGCGCCTTCGAGATCGCCGGCGAGGGCGATTGCCAGTGCATTCCGGACATCGCCGCGAGGCTGAAGCGCGAGCGCCACGAGGCGGTCGACGCCCACCTCGCCGGCCGTTCGATCCGCAAGGACCTGAAGCGCCGGTGGGAGCAGGCGGCGGGCGAGGCGCGGCGCCCCGTCGCCGACTGACCGGCCGGCCGGCGCTCAGGTCGGGTCGACGACCCCCATCGCGATCATCCGCAGCGCCGTCATCGACGGCACGAAGAAATAGTCGCCGCCGCGGGTCTGCACCCACTGCTTGAGGCCCGTGGCGATGAAGGGCGGGTTGCCGGACTCCGGCGCCGCCGGAATCACGAACTTCGCCTCCGCGTCATGGTTGCCGATCAGCGGACAGGTGTCGTTGGCGGCGTTCGAATCGAGCCCGTAATTCAGCCATTGCTGCTGCACGAACTCGAACTGGCGCTGGAGGCTGGCGCAGACCGCGAGCATGACGATCCCCTGCTCCGGATTGTCCCGGCCTGGCTTTCCGTACGGAAGGCCGCGCCGCAGGATCCGGCGGCGGTTGTTGAGCGTCGAGCCGAGGCGCGAGGCGGGCTTCTTGCTGGCCGCCCGCGGATCGAGCATGTCGCGCGTATTGACGCGGCGCAGGTGCGAGGTTGCCGGGCACTTCGTCCCGGCCTCGTCGTCCCGGAAGCTGAAATCGACCAGCCGGCGCTGCCGCTCGCCGTCGGTGCGGACGCGATGGAGATCGTCCTCCGGCCACATCTCGTTGAACTTCTCCCAATCCGCGAAGGTCGGCGCCGCGCTCAGCGGCACGCCGTCGCTCCAGCGGCCCGCCATCTTGG
>JBKBVA010000369.1:281-780 GCA_046289665.1 Allosphingosinicella sp. | reverse complement strand
AAGCGCCGCGCGGCCTTGAGCAGCAGCGCCTGGAGACGCTTGCCGGTGCGCGCGGTGCCATCGCCGTAGCGGCGCCAGATGCGGCTCTCGCACTGACCCTCGTAGTAGCTGTTGCGCCACACCGGCTGGCCCGAGCGCAGGCTGTCGCCCCGTTCGAGCCTGAGGCGCGCCTTGCGCGACAGCCGCGCGCCGGTGAGCGTGGCGGTCAGAAGACCGATCGGCCTTGCCTCGCCGCTGCGGGTTCCGGCCGGCGCGCTCATGCCGCACCTGCCCGGCGCGCGCGGCTCAGCGCTTGCGCCTGCCCTCGATCAGCGCTTCCGGCGGCACGAGGCCGACGTCGAGCAGCGCGGCCCATTCGCAGGCCAGCTCGCGGCGCCGCTTCATGTAGGCGGCACGGTTGTAGATCGCCTCGACGCCCTGCTGGCGGTGGGCCAGCATCAGGTCGATGATGGCGCGGTCGCCCGGTCGGTCGTGGTCGCTGGCGCGCTCGTTCATGATC
>JBKBVA010000369.1:0-271 GCA_046289665.1 Allosphingosinicella sp. | reverse complement strand
CCCAGCTCCTCGTTGAGGATGGTCGAGAAGCTCGCGCGCCAGCCGTGCGGCACGTGGCGCCCGGCAAAGCCGGGGACCCGGGCGTAGGCGGTGCTGAGCGCGTTCTCGCTGATCGGACGGTGGGGGTGGCGGCTCGAGGGGAACAGATACTTGCGGCGGCCGGCAAAGGCGATCGCCACCTCGACCACCGCCACCGCCTGTGGCGCGAGCGGCACCACGAAGTCGAAGGCCTCCTGCTCGGCCAGGGCGCGCTCGAGCTTCATCTTGGCGG
>JBKBVA010000368.1:0-788 GCA_046289665.1 Allosphingosinicella sp. | reverse complement strand
CGACAGGCCGCCGTCCTTGTATTTCTGCAACCGGACTCCCTTGCCCCTGGCCATCTCGGGCAGTTCTGACAGCGGGAAGACCAGCATCTTGCGGTTGTCGCCCACGACCGCGACCATGTCGCCCGCGACTGGTCGGCAGACTGCGGCCTTTACCCCCTCGCGCACCGTCAGAACCGCCTTGCCCGCTCGGGTCTGGGCGACCAGCTCCTCGGAAGGCACGATGAAACCGTCGCCTGCGGTCGAGGCGACCAGATACTTCTGCCCCGGACGCCAGACCAGAAGATCCGTTATTCCGGTATCGTTGGGAAGATCGACCATCAGGCGAACTGGCTCTCCCATGCCGCGACCACCGGGCAGATTGGCGCCCAGAAGAGTGTAAAACCGGCCGTTTTCCGCCACCAGAAGGATCTTGTCGGTCGTTTCGGCGTGAAAGGCAAAGCGCGGTCCGTCACCATCCTTGAACTTCTGCTCGGCGGCCAGATCCACATGGCCTTTCATCGCGCGGATCCAGCCCATCCTCGAACAGATGACGGTGATCGGCTCGCGGTCGATCATCGCCTCGTAGGGGATCTCCTCGATCTCGGCGGCGTCGGCAAACTGCGTGCGCCGCGCACCGAGGGCCGTGCCCTTGCCGTAAGGCTTGCGCAACTCTTCCAGGTCCGACCCGATCCGCTTCCACTGGCGGGGTTCGTTGGCCAACAGATCCGCCAGATCGGCGCGTTCCTTCGTCAGGGCGTCGCGTTCGGCGTTCAGTTCCATCTCTTCCAGCCGTCGCAAGGACCGCAGCC
>JBKBVA010000367.1:0-801 GCA_046289665.1 Allosphingosinicella sp. | reverse complement strand
GGCGTCAAGGAACGGTTGATCGCCGGCGTCCAGCCGGGCGGCACGGCGATCGTCGGCATCGACGATCGCTTCGGACAGGCCATGGCCGACCGCGCCGAGCGCGCCGGCAGCCTCGTGGTGCGCCTGTCGATCCGCAATCCGCTTTCCGATGGCCTGTGCCTGGAGGGCGCGGACATTGTCAGGATGAAGGCCGGCGCGGTGCTGCACCGCTTCTCGGTTGCCCGCGTCGGAGCCCTGCGCGGCACCCACAATGCTCAGAATTCCATGGCCGCCTATGCCGCCTGTGAGGCGCTGGGCCTGTCCGGCGAGGCCATTGTGGCGGCCATGAGGACCTTTCCGGGCCTGGCACACCGGCTCGAGCAGGTCGCCCGCATCGGCAACGTGCTGTTCGTCAACGATTCCAAGGCGACCAATGCCGACTCGGCGGAGAAGGCGCTGGCCGCCTTTTCCGACATCTACTGGATCGCCGGCGGCCGGCCCAAGGAAGGCGGCATCACCTCCCTGGCGCGTTATTTCCCGCGCATCCGCAAGGCCTATCTGATCGGCGAGGCGGCGGCGGACTTTTCCCGCACCCTCGGCTCCCACCCCCATGTTGTGGCGGGCACGCTGGAGGAAGCGGTGGCGCTTGCCGCTGCGGATGCTGCCCGCGAGGGTGCGCCGGAGCCGGTCGTGCTGCTCTCGCCGGCCTGTGCGAGCTACGACCAGTTCGCCAACTTCGAAGTGCGCGGAGCGGCGTTCCGCGATTGCGTGAAGGCGCTCCAGACCGTCCCGAGGGAATGATGCGCCGGCCGGCGGGCGCCG
>JBKBVA010000366.1:0-801 GCA_046289665.1 Allosphingosinicella sp. | reverse complement strand
GCGCGTGCGCGGCTTCTCGTCCCTTTCCGTCACCCCGGGCTCGACCCGGGGTCCACCTTCTTGCGGCTGCGCATGAGGGAGAAGGTGGATGCCGGATCAAGTCCGGCATGACGAGGGGAGGTGACGTCGCGGCTTCTCGTCCGTCCGTCACCCCGGGCTTGACCCGGGGTCCACCTTTCTTGCGGCTGCGCATGAAGGAGAAGGTGGATGCCGGATCAAGTCCGGCATGACGGCAGGGGACGGTCGCGGCTTCTCGTCTCGTCCGTCACCCCGGGCTTGACCCGGGGTCCACCTTTCTCGTGACGAGCGGGTCGAAGCCGAAATCCTCGGCGAGGTCGCGCCAGGTCGGGTTGGCCGCTTCGATCAGGGCCACTTTCCACGCGCGGCGCCAGTTCTTGAGCTGCTTTTCGCGGCGGATGGCGGCTTCCATGTCGCCGTGCATCTCGAACCAGACGAGGCGCTTGCAGCCATATTCCGCGGTGAAGCCGCCGAGGGTGGCCTCGCGGTGCTGGTAGACGCGCTGGAGCAGATTGGACGTGACGCCGGTGTAGATCGTGCCGTGAAAGCCGCTTGCCACGATGTACACGGCCGGGTCCCTTTCCATCGCCGCAGCGTGGAAGAAGGTGGATGCCGGATCAAGTCCGGCATGACGAGGTGAGGGGACGACCGCGCGGCTCTTCGTCCGGGCCGTCACCCCGGGCTTGACCCGGGGTCCACCTTTCTTGCGGCGGCGCATGAGGGGGAAGGTGGATGCCGGATCAAGTCAGGCATGAAGAGTGGAGGTGACGTCGCGCGGCTTCT
>JBKBVA010000365.1:0-810 GCA_046289665.1 Allosphingosinicella sp. | reverse complement strand
GGCGATCGGCATCTTCGTGGTGCGCGGCCTCTTCGCCTGGCAGCACAACCGCTACGTGATGGCGATCTTCCAGCAGATCCCGGACGCCATCGGCCTGATGGTCCGCGCCATCCGCGCCGGCCTGCCGATCGGCGAGGCGATGCGCTCGGTCGCGGCCGAGACGTCCAATCCGCTGCGCGACGAGTTCGCCCGCATGCTCGGCGACGTCGCGATCGGCCGGCCGGTGGACCAGGCGCTGATGCGCCTCTACAAGCGGACCGAGCTGCCCGAGTTCTCCTTCCTCGCCGTCACCCTCGGGCTGCAGACGCAGACCGGCGGCAACCTCGCCGAGACGCTCGAGAATCTCGCGGACATCGTGCGCAAGCGCGTCGCGCTGGCAAAGCGCGCCAAGGCGCTCGCGGCGGAGGCGCGCATGCAGGCGGGCATCCTGATGGTGCTGCCCTACATCGCCGCGCTCGCCATGTCGCAGATCCAGCCCTTCTACATCGACAACTTCTTCCGCAACCCGACCGGGCAGAAGCTGGCGCTGATCGGGCTCGGCTTCTCGGTCTTCGGGTATCTGGTCATCCGCTGGATGATCAAGCGCGCGGGCTCGGACTGAGGCGATGCTCGACCTTCTCCTCCAGGGCGGCATCGCCCCGATCCTCGCCGTCATCGGCGCGGTGCTGCTCGCGGTCTCGGCCGCCGTCATCCTCGCCCGCGGCGCCGAGGACAAGGATCTCGAAAGCCGCGTGCAGTCCGTGCTGCGCCCGGTCGGCGCGGGGCCGCAGGCGATCTCCGGCGCCACCACCCGCGCCGCCGCGCCCTTCC
>JBKBVA010000364.1:0-815 GCA_046289665.1 Allosphingosinicella sp. | reverse complement strand
AGATGGTCAACCAGATCGCCATCGCCGGCCTCGTGCAGGGCCTGTCCGAGGCGATGGCCTTCGCCGAAAAGGCCGGGCTCGACGGACGCGCGGTCGTCGGCGTGATCGCCCACGGCGCGGCCGGGTCGTGGCAGATGGCCAACCGGCACGAAACCATGCTCGACGACAAGTTCGAGCACGGTTTCGCGGTGGACTGGATGCGCAAGGACCTGGCGTTGTGCCTGCAGGAAGCGCGTCGCAACGGTGCGCGCTTGCCGGTGACGGCGTTGGTGGACCAGTTTTACGCCGACGTGCAGGCCATGGGCGGCGGGCGCTGGGACACTTCCAGCCTGATCCGTCGCCTGCGCTGAAGCCGCTGCCCGCGCCGGGCGGCGGGGCGGGACCTCAGCGACCGCCGGCCGGTGCGGCTTGGTCCTGCTTCGGCGGGGCCGGCTGCAGCCGAGCCAGATCCGCCTCGCTGATGATCTCGAACACTCGCACGACGCGCTGCACGCCCGGCACGGTGCGCGCGATGTCGGCGGCGCGCTGCGCCTCGCGCGCGGTCACCAGCCCCATCAGGTACACGGTGCCACGCTCGGTCACCACCTTGATGGCGTTGGCCGACAGGTCCTTGGCATCGACGAAGGCCGCCTTGACGCGCGCCGTCACCAGCGCATCCGACGAGCGCGCGGTCAGCGACGGCGAGCCCATCACCGCCAGCTCATCGACCACGCCGGCCACGTTGTCGACGCCCTGCACGATGCGCAGCACCCGCTGACGGTCGGCCTCCGAGGCCACCTCGCCGGTGAGCAGCACCTTGCGGTTGAAGCTGGTGG
>JBKBVA010000363.1:0-854 GCA_046289665.1 Allosphingosinicella sp. | reverse complement strand
GGCGAGGTGCCGCTGGAGCAGTCGATCGCGCTGTATGAACGCGGGGCGGCGCTGAAGGCGCATTGCGCGAAGAAGCTGGCCGAGGCCGAGGAGAAGGTGGAGCTGATCCGGGCGCAGGAAGGCCGGGCGGTGGGCACGACTCCGGCGGAGGGGCTTTGAGGTTTCCCGAACGGCTGGCGGCGGATGCGGCGCTGTGCGAGGCGCGGTTGCTGGCCGCGCTGGAGGGGCGCGCGGACCAGCCGGTGACGCAGGCGATGCGTTATGCGGTCCGGGGCGGCAAGCGGTTGCGCGGGTTCCTGGTGCTGGAAGGCGCGCGGATGCTGGGGGTTCCAGAGGCCCGGGCGGTGAGCGCGGCGGCGGCCATCGAGGCCATGCATGCCTATTCGCTCGTGCATGACGATCTGCCCTGCATGGACGACGACGATCTGCGGCGCGGGCAGCCGACGGTGCACAGGAAGTGGGACGAGGCGACGGCGGTGCTGGCGGGGGACGCGCTTCAGACGCTGGCCTTCGAGCTGTTGTGCGATCCGGCGCTGGGGTCTGCCGAAGTGCGGATGGCGTTGGTTGCGGGGCTGGCGAAGGCCTCGGGGATCGACGGGATGGTGCTGGGTCAGGCGCTGGACATCGCGGCCGAAACCGCGGGGCGCGCGCTGACGCTGGAGGAGATCACCGTGTTGCAGGCGGGCAAGACCGGGGCGCTGATCGGCTTTGCGGCCGAGGCGGGGGCGGTGATTGCGGGGGCGGACCCTGGCCCCCTGCGGCGATATGCGGCGGCGCTGGGGCTGGCCTTTCAGATCGCGGACGACATTCTTGACGTGACGGGCGACGAGTCGAGGACAGGCAAGCGGCTGCAC
>JBKBVA010000362.1:0-859 GCA_046289665.1 Allosphingosinicella sp. | reverse complement strand
CCATCGCCCGCGCCAGCGAAGTCTATGCCGAGGCCGCGCGTCTGCCGGGCCTTCAGGTCGTGGGCATCGACGTGCACATCGGCAGCCAGCTGACCGAGCTGGAGCCCTTCGAGCAGGCCTATCTCAAGGTCGCCGAGCTGACCCGCCGCCTGCGAGCGGAAGGCCACACGATCACCCGCCTCGACCTCGGCGGCGGGCTTGGCATCCCCTACACCCGCTCGAACGAGGCCCCGCCCTTGCCCACCGACTACGGCGCGCTCATCAAGCGCACGGTGGGCGATCTGGGCTGCGAGATCGAGATCGAACCCGGTCGCCTGATCTCGGGCAACGCCGGGATCCTGGTGGCCAGCGTGATCTATGTGAAGAACGGCGAGGGCCGCGGTTTCCTAATCCTCGATGCGGCGATGAACGATCTCGTGCGCCCCTCGATGTATGGCGCGCACCACGACATCGTGCCGGTGGCCGAGCCGCCCGTGGCCAGCCCCACCCAGGAATTCGACGTGGTCGGCCCGGTCTGCGAGACCGGCGACACCTTCGCCAGGGGCCGTGACCTGCCGCTGCTGGCCGAGGGCGATCTGGTGGCCTTCCGCAGCGCGGGGGCCTATGGCGCGGTGATGGCCTCGGAATACAACACCCGGCCCCTGATCCCCGAGGTGCTGGTCCACGGGGATCACTTCGCTGTCATCAGGGAAAGACCGACCTTTGACGAAATCCTGAAGCGGGATACCATTCCCGAGTGGCTGTGACATCCCGTCCGGCCCGCAGGCAGGTGCAATGACCGGACAGGCCCCAGAACCGCCCTTGAAGTCGCTTGTCTGGCCGATGCGCCTGACGCTTCTGGGGTTGTGGGCGGAACGCC
>JBKBVA010000361.1:0-921 GCA_046289665.1 Allosphingosinicella sp. | reverse complement strand
CTTCGGCGGGGTTCAACTCTCGCGCCATTTCGCCGGCATTTTCGACGAGGGAGGCTTCTTCGCAGAGGCCGCCGGTCATCACGTCGGCGCCGGCGCCGCCGTCGAGCCGGTTCGCCCCGGTGTTGCCGGAGATGCGGTTGTCGAGCGCGTTGCCGGCGGCGTCGATGTCGGCGCTGCCCTCGAGCACCAGATTCTCGACATGATCGCCGAGCGTGTAGCTGACGAAGCTCCTCACCGTGTCGACGCCGCCGCCGGCCTCCTCGATCACCATGTCGCCGACATTGTCGACATAATAAGTGTCGGTGCCGCCCTTGCCGATCATCGTATCGGCGCCGGTGCTGCCGTTCAGCAGGTTGTTGTTGTCATTGCCCTCGAGGCGGTTGTCGAGATGGTTGCCGTAGGCGTTGACGGCGGAGGAGCCGATCAGCGTCAGGTTCTCGATCTCGTAGGCGCGCGAGAGGTGGAAGGTGACGTAGCTCAGCACCGTGTCGGTGCCGCCGCCGGCGCTCTCGATGACCGAATCGCCGACATTGTCGACGATATAGGTGTCGTCGCCGCCGCGCCCGCCCATCACATCGACGCCGATGCCGCCGTCGAGGATGTTGGCGCCGCTGTTGCCGACGAGGGTATTGTTCTGGCTGTTGCCGGTCGCGTTGATGTTCGCCGTGCCCGTCAGCTCCAGCCTTTCGAGATATTGGTAGGTGAGGCTGAAGCTCACCGAGCTGTAGACGCGGTCGTAGCCGCCCGTCGCGCTTGGTTCGTAGACGCGGTCTCCGGCATCATCGACAAAATATGTGTCGTCGCCGTCGCCGCCGATCAAATAGTCCGCGCCGGCGCCGCCGTTGAGCCGGTCGTTGCCGTCATAGCCGTAAAGCGCGTTGCGTCCCGAATTGCCGGTGATGACGTTGCCAAGCTCGTTGC
>JBKBVA010000360.1:0-944 GCA_046289665.1 Allosphingosinicella sp. | reverse complement strand
CAGCTGCTTTTGCTGGGTAAAAAAATCGCAACCCATCGCAAGCTGGCTGAGATGGCCGATTTGCCGTCACTCCCAGGTTTGCCGGAATTGTCCCCTGTCGACGGCTTGGCCGCGTTACTGGTAAAATTGGAGCGTGATAAAAAGGGTGTACAAGAGGCAGCACAGGAACTTCACCGTTTGCAAGTTGAGCTGGATGAAGCGACGATTGCGCTGGATAATTTGAAACGCGAATTGGGCGAGTGCCCTTTGTGCGGCCAAGCCTTTGAGGAACATCATGAACACGTTTGACGGTATTCTTTTTATCGGGGACCCGCACGTCAGTTCTCGGCGCCCCGGCCGTAGAAAAGACGACTATTTGAGTAGCGTTTTAAATAAGCTACGTGAAGCCGCTGCCATATGCCGAGAACAGCGATTGTTACCGGTTATTCTAGGGGACCTTTTCAATCGCAATGACGATAACGATTTGCGCATGCTCAATCGGTTGGTTGCCGTTTTGAAGGAGTATCCTGTTGCGCCTTTTGTGCTCGAAGGCAACCACGACAAAGAGCAAACAACGCTGAGCGAAGCAGACGCTCTTACACTATTGGCGTCTACCGGGGTGGTGCGGTTGCTGGATAAGGCGGGGCTTGAAATAGAAGTGCCTATTGCTGAACAAGGTGTGTGCCGATTGATTGCATTTCCCTACGGCAGCCCTTTGCCAGATGCTGTTGAGCGTCGAGGCGATTGGACGATTGCCGTCACGCACCACGACTTGGCTTTCGGCAGTTCCTATCCAGGCGCCCAGCCACTAAAGCCCATAGAAAACGTCGACCTTGTTGTCAACGGGCACATGCACGACACCAAAGCTGCGCAGCAGCACGGCAATACATGGTGGCATAACCCCGGCAATATCGAGCCACTAAGCGTCGACTTGGCCAACCACGTACCGCGCGTGTGGCGGTGGT
>JBKBVA010000035.1:0-14441 GCA_046289665.1 Allosphingosinicella sp. | reverse complement strand
CCTGCAGGAATGCCGCGGCGCCGCGCGCCGGGCGCTATGGACATTCGGCGCGCGACGGCCGTTAGGAAGGCGCACCCGCAGCCTGCCGACCGGAGCCCGACGATGACCGACGCCGCCGACTATGCCCCGCCCAAGGTCTGGACCTGGGACAAGGAGAATGGCGGCCGCTTCGCCAGCATCAACCGCCCGGTGGCGGGCGCCACCCACGAGAAGGAATTGCCGGTCGGCCGCCACCCGCTGCAGCTCTATTCGCTGGCGACGCCCAACGGCGTGAAGGTCGCCGTCATGCTCGAGGAGCTGCTCGCGCTCGGGCATCAAGGCGCCGAATATGACGCCTGGCTGATCCGCATCCAGGACGGCGACCAGTTCGGCAGCGGCTTCGTCGCGGTGAACCCCAATTCGAAGATACCGGCGCTGATGGACCGCAGCGGCGCCGAACCGGTGCGCGTCTTCGAATCGGGCGCGATCCTCCTCTACCTCGCCGAGAAGTTCGGCGAATTCCTTGCCCCGGACGGCCCGGCGCGGGCGGAATGCCTGTCCTGGCTGTTCTGGCAGATGGGCAGCGGCCCCTTCCTCGGCGGCGGCTTCGGCCATTTCTACACCTATGCGCCGATCAAGATCCGATATGCGATCGACCGCTATGCGATGGAGGCGAAGCGCCAGCTCGACGTGCTCGACCGCCGCCTCGGCGAGAGCGACTATGTCGCCGGCCCCGACTACAGCATCGCCGACATGGCGATCTGGCCCTGGTACGGCGTGCTGGCCTTGGGCGAACTGTACGACGCCGGCGAGTTCCTGCAGGTGCGCGACTATGCGAACGTGCAGCGCTGGGCGGAGGCGATCGCCGCCAGGCCCGCCGTCGTCCGCGGCCGGATGGTGAACCGCATCACGGGCGATCCCGCCGGCCAGCTCCACGAGCGGCACGACGCGAGCGACTTCGGGACGAAGACGCAGGACAAGGTGGCGCAGGCCCCGCAGGGCTGAGCGTCGACCCCGGGGAGACGTCCGCCCGATGGCCCGCCTGATCCTGCTGAACAAGCCGTGGGGTGTGCTGTCGCAGTTCACCGGCGGCGGCGATCCTGGGCGCGGCACGCTCGCCGATCTCGTCCCGGTGCCCGGCGTCTATCCGGCTGGCCGGCTCGACCGCGACAGCGAGGGCCTGCTCCTCCTCACCGACGACGGCAGGCTGCAGTCGCGGATCGCCGATCCGCGCTTTAAGCTGCCCAAGACCTATCTGGTCCAGGTGGAAGGCATTCCCGACGCGGCGAGCCTCGAGCGGCTGCGGCGGGGCGTGGCGCTGAAAGACGGAATGACGAAGCCGGCGCTGGTCGAGCCGATCGCCCCGCCCGACATCTGGCCGCGGGACCCGCCGGTCCGCTTCCGCAAGAGCGTTCCCGATTGCTGGATCAGGCTGACGCTCCGCGAGGGCCGCAACCGGCAGGTCCGGCGGATGACGGCCGCCGTGGGTCACCCGACGCTCCGGCTGGTGCGCTGGAGCATCGGCGAGTGGACGCTCGCGGGTCTCCAGCCGGGGGCGTGGCGGGACGGCGACCCGCGCGGCCAGGCCTGAACGCCCGGAGCGCGGCCGGTGCCGCGCCCCGGACGGGCGTCTCTCCACCGGCCGCAGCGCACCGGGGACGCGTCAGGGCCGCGCTTCGATCACCATGTTGGTGGCGGTTTCGCTGGCGCGACGGATGCGGGTGAAGCCCGCCTCGCGCAGCACTTCGGCCAGCCGCCGCTCGCCGGCCTGGGCGCCGAGCGCGAGGCCGACTTCCTGCGCCCGCGAGGCCGGGGTGCAGATGAGCGTCGAGGACGAGTAGAAGAGCTGCGAGACCAGGTTGAAATTGTCCTCCAGCCGGTCTCCCGCCAGCGGCTCGACCAGCATCAGCGTGCCGTCGGGCGCCAGCGTCTCGCGAATGTGGCGCGCGGCGCCGACCGGATCGCCCATGTCGTGCAATGCATCGAACATGCAGACGAGGTCGTAGCCGCGGCCGCCATAGTCCTTTGCGCTGGTCGCCTCGAAGGTCGCATTGCCGATGCCGCGCGCCGCCGCGGCTTCCCGCGCCGCCGCGATCGAGGCGGCGTGGAAGTCGATGCCGTGGATCACCGAATTGGGGAAGGCCTCGGCGAGCAGCATGGTCGAGGAACCGAGCCCGCAGCCGACATCGGCGACGCGCCCGCCGGCGCGCAGCTTCTCGACCACGCCGTCCAGCGCCGGCAGCCACTCCTCGACGAGATGGACCACGTAGCCGGGGCGGAAGAAGCGGTCGACGCCGCAGAAGCAGCAGGCATGCTGGTCTTCCCAGCCGCGGCCCGTGCCGGAACGGAAGGTGTCGATCGCCTTTTCGTAGGTGGCGAACTGGGCGACGACCAATTGCATCATGCCCTGGAAACAGGCTGGGTGCCCCTCCTGGGCGAGGACCACGGCCTGCTCCGGACTGAGCGAGAAGCGCCCGGTCGCCGGATCGTAGCCGACATAGCCCGCCGCGGCGTTGGCGCTCAGCCATTCGAGCAGATAGCGCGCATCGACCTGCGCCGCCTCGGCCAGGTCGGCGGCGGTCGAGGGTCCGCGGTCGCGCAGCGCGCGGTAGATGCCGGTCTGGTCGCCGATGAACGAGAGGAGGACGGCGAGCGCGCCGCCGACGTCCCCCATCACCTTGCCGGCAAATTGTTCGAGCGCCTGCTCGTCGACCGGCGGCGGGCTGTGCACGGGCTGTGCGGTCAGGGTTGGTGTCATGGTGTCATTCTCCCGGGTTCGGGCGGGCCATGCCGCCGTGAGTCCGCTATCGGCAGACGAAATAGAGGTTCATGATGTCGTGCTCGAGCCGGTGGGTCTCGACCGAGGCGAAGCCGGCATCCTTCAGCATCGCCAGCGCCAGCTCCTCGCCCCACGCGGCGCCGAGGCCGTCGCCGCCCTGGGCGAGCGACACCGTCATGCAGTGCATGCAGCTGATCGCGTAGATGAACGGCGCGAGCGGACGGTCCATATTGTCCGCCACGTCGGTGCGGGCGTCGATGTCCTGCATCAGGTAGACGCCGCCGGGCCGCAGCAGCCGGCGGATGTTCTGAAGGACGATGGCGGGCTTCGCCTGGTCGTGCACGGCGTCGAAGGTGAAGACGAGGTCGAACAGCGCCTCGCCCGGCAGCGCGGTCGCGTCGGTCGCGACGAAGCGGACGTTGTCCAGCCCGCCGGCCGCGGCTTCGCGCGTGGCGGCGGCGATCGCCGGCGGGCTGAGATCGTAGCCGGTGAAGCGGCTCCTCGGGTAGAGCGCGGCGAGCCTGTTCAGCGCCTGCCCCGAGCCGCAGCCGATGTCCGCGACGTCGATCCCGCGCTCCAGCTGCTCCGCCAGCCCCGGAACGAGCGGAACGATCGCATCCTCCAGCGCCGCGACGACGGTCTGCGCGCTCTCCTCCGCCATCACCTCGTGAAAGCGGTCAAACGCCTCGTAGGGCACGCCGCCCCCGGTGCGGAAGCAGTCGACGATTCGCGATTCGACGCCGCCCAGCATCGCGACGAACTGGAACATCGCCGCCATGTTGCCGCCCGGCGCCTCCCGCCCGAGGAAAGCGGCGTGGTCGGCGGGAAGGCGGAAGCGGCGGGTCTCGCGGTCGAAGGCGAGGATGTTCGCGGTCGCCATGGCGGCGGCCCATTCGCGGACATAGCGTTCGTCGAGCCCCGCCTTGCGCGCCAGCTCGGCGCTGGTCGCGGCCGCGCCGTCGCCGAGCACGTCGAACAGGCCGGTGCGATGGCCGATCGACAGCATCAGGCCCGTCGTCGCGTGGTTGGCGATGGTCAGCAGCCTTTCGGCGAAGGCGGGCGCCTCGGGCGCGGCGCCCGGCACGGCTGCGGCGGCTTCGAGGATGGCGATGGGTCCGGCGGTATTGCACATGATATGTCTCCCGGGCTCCGGTCTCAGAGCATCAGCGTTTGCGGAATCAGGATGAAGTGAAGCGCCAGCAGGGCGCAGATCAGGATTCCTTCGCGGCGCATGAATCGTCCCTTTCGATGCGTTCCGCGGCGTCCCCTAGGAGGCCGGCGTTGTGCCCGGCGTTTGAGCGAGCGTTGTATTCGTGCGGCGGGGCGTGGGAATCGCCGGGACGCGGGAGGGCGGGGCGCCGCCGCCGGGGCGGGTTTGAGCGCCCGCCCCGATTGGAGTAAGCTCCGGCGGACATGGCGGGAGGACCAGCCCAAGCCACGCCCTTCCGGCTCCGGCTGGTGGGGGAACTGGCCCTGTTCGAGGGAGATCGCGACGTGCCGCTCCCGGCGTCGCGCAAGACTCGCGCCCTCTTCGTCTACCTGCTGCGCGCGCGCGCGCCGGTCCGCCGGGAGCGGCTGTGCGAATTGTTCTTCGACCTTCCCGACGATCCCCGCGCGGCCCTGCGCTGGTCGCTCACCAAGATCCGCCACATGCTGGAGCCGCGCACGGACCTGCTGCAGACCGAGGAAAACACGGTATCGCTCGATCCGGCGGGCTTCGCCACCGACGTCGAGGCGCTCGAGGCAATGCTCGAGGCGCCGGAGCTGCCGGCCGGAGAGGAATTGGCGGCATTGCTCGAGGAGATGCTGGACGCGCCGCTCGCCGGGCTGGACCTCCCGCAGCTGGACAGCGTCTCAGCCTGGCTGGCGGCGGAAAGAAGCCTGATAGACCGGCTGCGCGGTCGGCTCTTCCTGCGCGCGGCGGGCCGGGCGGATCTGACGCCCGAACAGCGGCAGCGTTTCGCCGGCGAGGCGGCGCGGATCGGGGTCGAGGCGCCCGAGGCGGAGCGTCCGCCCGGCGCCCTGTTCGACCAGACCATCCATTATTGCGCGGCGCCGGACGGACCGAGGATCGCCTATGCCTGCACCGGAGACGGGCCGCCGCTGGTCAAAGCCGCCAACTGGCTGAACCACCTCGAGCTCGACTGGGACAGTCCGATCTGGGGCGCGCTCCTCAACCGCATGTCGCAGGCGCACATGCTGGTGCGCTACGACGAGCGCGGCAACGGCTGCTCCGACTGGGATGTCGAGGATCTGAGCTTCGAGGCCTTCGTGCGGGACCTCGAGACGGTCGTCCACCATGTCGGGCTGGAGCGCTTTCCACTGATCGGGATCAGCCAGGGCTGCGCGGTGAGCATCGAATATGCCTGCCGCCATCCCGAGCGTGTCACCCGGCTGGTGCTGATCGGGGGCTATTCCGCCGGCTGGCGGGTCTCGGCGGACGCCCAGACGGCGGCGGAGCGGGAGGCGATGATCACCCTCGTCCGCACCGGCTGGGGCCAGGACAATCCGGCCTACCGGCAGATGTTCAGCCTCACCTTCTTCCCCGATGCGACGCACGAGGAGCTGGACTGGTTCAACGAATTCCAGCGCAAGACGACGAGCGCGGAAAATGCGGTGCGGTTCCTCGAGACCTTCGCGTCCATCGACGTGCGCCACTGCCTCGCCGCGGTGAAGGTGCCTACCCTCGTCATCCACGCCCGCGAGGACCAGCGGGTGCCGATCGCGATGGGCGTGGAGCTCGCCGCCTCGATTCCGGGGGCGAGCCTCGTCACCCTCGACACGGCCAGCCACCTGCCGCTGTCGCGCGAGCCGGCGATGGAGCGGATGCTGGCGGCGATGACCGCTTTCCTCCGCGGCGGCTGAAGCCGCGCCGGCTCAGGCGACCTCGTCCGGCGTCACGGTCGACGAGCGCTTCCAGATGTCGATGCCGCCTTCTTCCGCATGAAGGTCGATTCGCGCCAGCTCCTCCTCCGAGAAGTCGAGATGCTGGAGCGCGGCGAGGCTGTCCTCGAGCTGGGGGACGTTGCGGGCGCCGATCAGGGCCGAGGTGATGCGCGGATCGCGCAGCACCCAGGCGAGCGCCATCTGCGCCAGCGTCTGGCCGCGCCCGCGGGCGATCTCGTTCAGCATCCGGATCCGCTCGAGATTGGCCTCGGTCAGCCAGTCGGCGGAGAGCGAGCCGCCGCGCGCCGCCCGCGCGTCGCCGGGCACGCCGCCCAGATATTTGGCGGTGAGCATGCCCTGGGCGAGCGGCGAGAAGGCGATGCAGCCGGCGCCGAGCTCCTCCAGCGCCGAGAGCAGGCCGTTCTCGACCCAGCGGTTGAGCATCGA
Source organism: Allosphingosinicella sp. (assembly GCA_046289665.1). Classification (GTDB taxonomy): domain Bacteria; phylum Pseudomonadota; class Alphaproteobacteria; order Sphingomonadales; family Sphingomonadaceae; genus Allosphingosinicella. The sequence continues at coordinate 8,350 of JBKBVA010000035.1, read as the reverse complement.
ATAGCTCGGCTGGTGGATCAGGAGCGGCACGCCCTCGCCCTTCAGGATCGCCGCCGCCTCGCGCGTCAGCTCGGGCGAGTAAGAGGAAATGCCGACATAGAGCGCCTTGCCCTGCCGGTGGGCGGTGACCAGCGCGCCCATCGTCTCCTCGAGCGGCGTCGTCGGGTCCACCCGGTGGGAATAGAAGATGTCGACATAGTCGAGGCCCATCCGCTTCAGGCTCTGGTCGAGGCTGGCGAGGAGGTATTTGCGGCTGCCGCCATTGCCGTAGGGGCCCGGCCACATGTCGTAGCCCGCTTTGGTCGAGACGATCAGCTCGTCGCGATACGGGCGGAAATCGGCCGCCATCCAGCGCCCGAAATTCTCCTCGGCCGAGCCGTAGGGCGGGCCGTAATTGTTGGCGAGGTCGAAATGGGTGACGCCCATGTCGAAGGCGCGGCGCAGCACCGCCCGCCCCGTCTCGAACGAATCGACGCCGCCGAAATTCTGCCAGAGGCCGAGCGAGATGGCGGGCAGATCGAGCCCGCTCCGCCCGCAGCGGCGATACTGCATGGTCTCGTAGCGGTCGTCGGCGGCGGCGTAAGGTGTGTGGGTCATCGGGCTCCTATAGGCGCGGCGCTGAAGCGGTAAAGGTCGCTCCGGTCGTGATCAGCGTCGGCCTGCGTCATCGGCCCGCAGCCGGGCGCGCAGTTCCGAAAGGGTAGCCGGGACATCGCCGGCGGCTTCACCCCGGTGGATCCGATCGCCGCTGAGCCGGTAGGCGCCCAGGCCGGCGCCGGTCGCTGAAGGGAGAGGCTGCGTGCCCCCTCGAGCGGACTGCTCTTCGTAAAGCGCGCGCGAGAGGAGGAGCAGGACCCGGTCACCCGGGCGCAGCTTACGGTCTTCTTGCGGACCGAGCAGGGCGCCGGTCGAGCTGTACCAGCGACCTGCAGCGTCCTGGCCAGAGGGCAGGCGGACGGTCAGCACGTCGGCGCCAGGGGTGCCGTGCAGGGTCTCTTCCACCGCGAAGGTGACGGTGCTGAGAAAGCCGTCAGGCGCCGGTGCCTGCGTCTCCACTTCGAGGACCCGGCCGACGACAGCGGAGTCCGCTGCTTCAACGAAGCCGAGGAACCCCTTCCTCCAGTCGATCGTCACGCTGCTCTGCGCAGGATCGTCGCCCCCCACATGCTGACGAGGCGGGACCGGTGACCCCTCCTGCGCAGCTGGCGCTACGCAGCCGGCCAAGCCGAGGGCGAAGGCCGTGAACGTGAGAGATCTGCAACGCGTCATGCCCATCTTGCTCTTCGGTGCCCCGCCAGAAGAAACGCACAATCAAACCTGATGGGACCGGCTGCAGCAAGAATGTGCCTCATCGCGGTCGCCCGGGCGCGGCGCTGAAGCGATAGATCGTGGTCGATTGGAATACCTCCCCCGGCCGCAGCAGGGTGGAGGGAAATTCGGGGCGGTTGGGCGCGTCGGGAAAGGCCTGCGCCTCGAGCGCGAGGCCCGCATGCGGCGGATAGGCCACGCCTTGCGCCCCGAGGTCTTCGCCGCCGAACCAGTTGGCGGCGTAGACGTGGAGGCTCGCCTCGGTGGTCAGCACCTCCATCACCCGGCCCGAGGCGGGATCGGAGAGAATGGCCGCCGTACGCAGCCCCTCCCCGGACAGCATCCATCCATGGTTGAACCCGCGACTCCCTTCGAGCAAGCGATGGCTGCCGCGCATGGCGGTGCCGACCGGTTGCGGCGCGCGGAAATCGAAGGGCGTGTCCGCCACGTCGAGCGCCTCGCCGGTCGGAATGCCCTTCTCCGCCGTGTCGATCAGGCGCCCCGACAGGATCTGCAGCCGGTGGTCGCGGATCGTCCCGCGGCCCGCGCCGGCGAGGTTCACATAGCTGTGGTTGGTGAGGTTGAGATGGGTGGGGGCGTCCGTGGCGGCCTCATAGTCGATGCGCAGCGCATTGTCGGGCGTCAGGCTGTAGGTGACAGTGACGTCGAGGCGGCCGGGGAAGCCCTGGTCCCCCGCCGGGCTCGAATGGCGCAGCACCGCGCCGGCGACGGCGCCGCGCGTGAATGGCTCCACGCTCCACAGAGCCATGTCGGTGCCGCCCGGTCCGCCGTGCAGCGCGTTGGGCGGATCGTTCGCCTCGAGCCGGTATTCGGTGCCGTCGATGGCGAAGCGCGCGCCGGCGATCCGCCCGGCATAGCGGCCGACGACCGCGCCGAAATCATAGTTGACGTTCTTCGCTTCATAGTCGGCGAGCGTGGCGAAGCCGAGCGCGACATTCTCCGCCCGCCCCTGCGCGTCCGGCACGACGATGTCCGTGACGATGGCGCCGTAGCCGATCAGCTTCACCGCCATCCCCCGGTCGTTGGTCAGCGTCACTTGGCTGACCTCGCGCCCGTCCGCGAGCGTGCCGTACGGCGCCTCCGCCGCGGCGGGGGCGGCGAGCGCCAGCGCCGCCACGAGAAGGCTCACTTCTTCGCCGCTCCCGCGAAGCGCCGGTCGGCGGCCAAAGCGAGGAACATGTAGTTGGTCTCGCCGCCGCCCATCACATATTCGCCCTGCTGCCAGAAGAAGGGCCAGATCTTGAGCTCGGGCAGGTCGGGCCGGATCAGGGCCGTCCCCGAGATCACCCCGCCCGGAATGTGCGACCAGTCGGCCCGGTTGGTGCCGTAGGCGACGACCGGAGACTTCGCCCCCACGCCCGAGACGAAGGACATATTGTTCTCGCCCGGATGGACGCCGAGCACGAAATTGAGCGCGCTCAGCCAGCTTTCGGGCGAGGTGTGCTGCGGCCAGCCTTTCTCGAAGAAGTACTGGCGCACGCCCCGCTCCTGGATCGTCCAGCCCGCGCCCCAGATGTCGGGCTTGTAGGGGACGCCATAGGGGCTGTCGGTGCGCGCGCTTTCCTTCACCGTCGCCTGATAGGCGGCGACGGCCGCGCCGAGCCGCTTCTTGAACCCGGCGTCGGTTATGCGATCCAGCACCGGGGCGAGCCGCCAGGCCGTGCCTTCGACATTGGCGAGGATCTCCTTCTCCATGGCCAACAGCCGCTGCTCGTAGGCGCGGTCGCCGGTGGCGTGGAAAAGCTCGGCCAGCGCGAACACCTTGTTGGGCAGGCTGTCGGCACGCTCGAACGAACTCTCCACGATCGCCCGCGCCGCAGCCAGCGCCTCGCCCGACAGCGTGTCGTCATAGCCCTTCATCACCCGCGAGGCGGCAGCGAGGCCGGCGGCGACGTAGAGTTCCCGGTTCGGATTGTCCTCGGTGAACACCCAGCGGTCGTCGTAGGCTATCGGATTGCCCGCATTGTCGCGCCCGAGCCCTTCGACCGGCTTCCTGAAGACGTTGTCGCTGTGATTGGCGGCGTCGCCGAGCATCACATAGGCGCGGTGGGTCGGCGTGATGATGCCGCGATAGAGCCGCCCGAACGCCCGGTAGCCGCCGAGCACGCTGAGCAGCCCGTGCTCGACCTGCTGGAGCGCGTCGCTGCGCCCGTCGGGATCGCGGATTTCTACCAGCTTCCTCGCCTGGTCGATCCTCGTCGCGTCGTGATCGAGCCCGAATTCCTCGACCATCTTGGCGAGCAGCCAGACGGTGCCGATCTGGCTCTCGACGCGCAGGTCGAAGTCGCCGGCATCGTGCCAGCCGCCGGCGTTCAGCCCCGGCACGATGTCGCCGGGCTTGTACTTCGTCAGCGTCGACGGGCCCTGTACGTAGCCGTCGAAATGGTTGAGGTCGGTCGGCGCCATCAAGGCGTCGTCCTGATGGTCGAGGCCGTGCCAGACGCGGTATTTCTCGTTGACGTGCATGTGGCACATCTGGACCGGCAGGAAATATTCGAGCGTCGGCTGCCAGACGTGGCGCGAATAGACGTCGTCCGCAATGCGGAAGGCGTGCGAGTCCTTCCCGCCATAGGAGACGACGTACATTCCGGGCTCGCGCACCTGCGAGAAGTCGAGGATGCGGTAGCGGTAGCGCAGGAAATCGCCCCAGCTCTCCGGCACCGCCGAAAGCACCCGCTCCCGGCCCTGCGCGGTGAGTCGGTAAAGCTTTGCCGGGCGCGCCCCCTCGTCGCGCGGATCGAGCTCGAACACCGCCTTCTTCGGCTGGGCGGGCGCATAGCCGACCTGGCTCACCTGGATGACCGGATCGTAGGTCCAGCCCTCGACCGTGTGCGGCGTCACCACCCATTCGATCGCATTGGCCGTGGCGCCCGCCGGCACCGCCTCGCGGACGATGAACCAGCCGTTATTGTGGTTGGAGCGGCCGTCGATCAGCTCCATGCGGCCGCTGCGGCTCTCGATGCGGATGCGCTGCTTCTCGGCATCCGGGGCGACGACGAGGCTGCGGCCCGTGGCGAGCGAGGCGGTGAGCACCTCGTCGTTCAGCGACACGACCGGCCCGTTGCGCTGCGCCGGCACCGGCACCTCGACCTCCGGCCCGCCGCGCACCTCGACGGGGCCGTTGGGCTGGCGCGGGAAGATGCCCGCCTGCCCGTCCATCAGCCACGCCTTGCCGAACAGGTCGGTCGGGAACAGCTCGAGGTTGAAGCCGACCTTCCCCACCCATTCCTTCGGCAGCGGCTTGTCGAGATCGACGCGGATGCGGAAGGCGTTGCCGTCGAGCGGCGTCACATGGACGCGGTAGGAGAGGTCGAGGTCCGGATAGAAGACCGGGTTGAACCCTTTCCGGTTGGTCGCCGGATTGGGATAGGAGGCGGCCTGGGTGATCGTGTTCGCGGCCGCGTCTACCTTGCGCTCGCCCACCGCCGGCACCGGCGACCATTGGCCGGGCGAAGGCTCGAGCCGCAAATCGCCGTTCGCCGCGACGCGGCTGCCGTGCTGGACGATGGTGACGCCCGTCTGGTGCCCTTCGGGGTAGAAATCCGAAAAGACGATCACGTCGAGGCCCGGCGCGGCGAAATAGCCCCGCTTCTCGTCCAGCGTCAGCTCCTGCGCGAGTGCGGGCAGCGCCGCGCCGGCGGCGAGGAGCGCGAGCGCCGCGCGCAGCCTCATGCGGCGCCTCCCGCATAGCGGGTGGAGGCGTTGCGGAACGCGTCGGCGATCGCGTCCCTCAGCGGCTTGGCGCGAAAATTCTCGTCATAGGGGGTGCCGCGCTTGATCGACTTGTCGGCGCGCGGATCGAAGCCGGTCAGCCAGCTGTATTTGTCGACCATGCCCCAGGCGACCACGTCGCGGAGCTGCGGATAGTCGAGCATGATGTCGAGATAGGCGCGGGCGTAATCCGCCACCATGCGGTCGCGCACCGCGATGTCGTCCGGAGCCATACGGTCGTTGACGTCGAATTCGGTGATTTCGAGGCCGTAGCCCATCGCCACCACAGAATCGAGAAAGCGCCGCCACGGCCCTTCCGATTCCCGTACGATCTCGGCGACGCTCAGCGGCTTCAGCAGCCTTATGTGCGACTGGATGCCGAGCGCGTCGACCGGCGTCCCGCGCCTCCGGAACCCCTCGAGCAGCTTCAAGACGCCCTCGATGTGAGTCTCGTCCTCGGTCCCGCGCTCCCAGCTCATATAGTCGTTGTAGACGAGCTGGGCGTGCGGAGCCGCCTCCTTGGCGGTGTGGAACATGAGGTCGAGCATCGCCTCCCCGCCCATCGCGCGGGTGATCGGCGTGTCGCGGATGCGCCCGGTCTCCGGGTCCACCGCCTCGTTGACCACGTCGTAGGAATAGACCTTCTCGCCATAGCGGGCGCAGACGGTGCGGACATGTTCGGTCAGCATCGCCGCCGCCGCCTCGGCCGGCCGCGGGCCGAAATCGTGCTTCATCAGCCATTCCGGATACCATTTCTCCGGCACCCACAGGAGGGTGTGGCCGCGCATCTTGAAGCCGTTCGCCATCGCATAATCGACCATCGCGTCGAACTGGCGGAAGTCGAACCCGGTCGCGTCGCGCCGCGTCCACTGCCATTTGAGCTCGTTCTCGGGCACCAGCACGCCGCACTCGCGCTCCAGGATCTCGGCATAAGCGGCGTTGGCGAAGCTGCCGCGGTCGGCGCCGGGCGCGCCCCAGGCCAGAGCCGAGCCGAAGCGCCGGCCGCTCCTTTGCGCCAGCGCGTGGAGCGACTCCCCGGCCGGCGCGCGCCCGGCCAAGCTCCCTGCGGGGGCGCAGGCGGTGACGGCGAGGCCGAGGCCGGCGGCAAGGGTCTGACGGCGGCTGAAGGTGGGGAAGCGCATGTTCTCTCTCCGGCAACGCCTCTTCTCCGGAGGCCCTGATAGCGCTAACAGTGGCTGACTAGGAGAGCGTCTGTCAATGCCGCCGGAGGACGCTCGACCTCAGATACGCGCCCGGTCGCCCCGATCGAGCGCCGCTTGCGCCAGTGCGATCGGCCCCAGCGGGCCTGCGAGCGCGCCCAGCCCCGGCGCGGTGACGTAGGCGCCCGCGTCGGGGAGCGGCATGTAGCCCGCCATGCTCTCGCGCAGCAGAGGCTCGATGCGCGGAAGGAGGTGGGGCTGGCGGTCGATCACGCCGCCGCCGACAACGATCCGGCGCGGCGCGGCGGTGACGACGATGACGTGGCAGAGCATGGCGAGGGCGTGCGCCACCCCGTCCCACAGCGGATCGTCCGCCGGCACCGCGCCGACGTCGCGCCCGGCGAGCCGCGCCTCGATCGCATGGCCGGACGCCAGCCCCTCGACGCAGCCGCCGTGATAGGAGCAGGCGCCCTCCCAGTCGTCGCCGGGAAGGCGCGGGATCGGGATATGCCCCATTTCGCAATGGGCGAAGCCGCGGGTCGGCCGGCCGTTGACAATCAGGCCGACGCCGACGCCGGTGCCGACGGTGATATAGGCGAAATCCTCCATCCCCTGCCCCGCCCCCCAGGCCATTTCGGCGAAGGCGGCGCCGTTCACGTCGGTGTCGAAGGCGGTGGGGACGTCGAAGCCGCGGCTGAGCCGGCCCAGCACGTCGGTGCGCGGCCATTGCGGCTTGGTGGTCTCGGTGATCGATCCGTATGCGGGCGAGGCGGGGTCGAGCTCGATCGGGCCGAAGCTGGCGACGCCCACCGCCTCGAAACCCCTTTCCGCCCACCAGCGGTCGAGCACGGCGCGCAGGCCGCCGAGCGTCGCCTCGGGGCTCGTCGTCGCCACCCGCGCCTGGTCCACCACCTCGCGGCCCCGGGCGAGGGTGCACACGCATTTGGTGCCGCCAAGCTCGACGCCCGCGATCAGGCCGCTGCCCATCCCCGACCCTCCTAGGGCCGGCCGAGGGCGCGCAGCAGGAACTGCTTCATCCGCGCCCGCAGCTGCGGCGTCGAGGCGCCGAGGATGCCGCGATGTTCGGGCGGCAGATGCTCCGCCGGGTCGCCATTGCGCCGGAAGACGTAGTGATCGAACAGGATCCGCCATTGCTCGCGCTTGTGCGCGGGCAGGCTCGCGATGGTGAGGATGCCGTGCGCCATCGCCTCGAACGGCGATCCGGCATCGGCCGGGGCGTCGTCCCACCAGTAATTGACGAGGATGTTGAACGGATCGAGCGAGTCGACGTGGTGCCACCACAAGGACGGGATGTAGATCGCATCGCCCGGCTCGAGCTCCGCCACCTCCGCCGCCTCAAGCGCCTCGGCGAAGCGGGGATAGGTCTCAAGGTCCGGATCGGTGGCCGAGACCATGCTCGCCGGCTGTCCCGCCATCGTGTGGTCGAGCGGCCCGACATAGAGGTTGGGCAATTGGTCGGGCGGAAAGACGATGAAGCGGCGCCGCCCCGCCACCACGCAGGCGATGTTGTCAGACAGGTCGAAATGGGTGGTGACGGTGATGTCGTTGCCGATCCAGATCCGCGGCACGGCGGGCCTGTCCGCGACCAGATCGAGCGCGTTCGCGTCCTCGAAGCCGGGCAGCGTCTCGGCGATCCCCGAGGCGCCGACATAGAGCGCGGGGCGCTCCGCTTCGCCGCTGCGGCTCGTGAGGTAGGAGAGGAAGTCGGTCAGCCGCGCCCGCTTCCGCTCGAAGTTGAAGCCGGCCATGTCGGGCCGGTAGAAGAAGCGGCCCTTGATGTCCGGCGGCCCGACGAAGGCTTCGACCGGCGCGCCGCGGTAGAAGCGGGCGAGATAGTCGCACGCCGCGTGGGGAGAAGCGGACGCCGCCGCGACCGCGGGCCAGTCCTTCACCAGCCCCTTGAGCACGGCCGGGCGGTGGCCGGGCACGACGTCGCGCGCGAAGCTCTCGGGATCGACGTCGCGCCAGACCTGCACCTGGCGCTCGGGCAACTTCATGGGCTTCAGCTCCGGCACGGGTTCGCTCGCGACCCTAGCGGCGGCGGGCGCCGAAGTCATCGGGAGCGGCCGCCGGCGCAAACAAAAGCCCCCTCCCGCGCAAGGCGGAAGGGGGCAGGCGTTTCACGATGG
>JBKBVA010000359.1:0-945 GCA_046289665.1 Allosphingosinicella sp. | reverse complement strand
TGGGGCCATGCCGCCAGGGGTTCCTGTCTGCCATTCCGCGTCCTCTCGTGCCGTCCCTGACCCCGAGGGGCAAGGCCGGGATGCCTTTGTGCCTTTGCACAATAGGGCTGGATCGGGGAAGACAAGCCTCGATCCGGGCCGCGGAACAGGCGCCACACTCGAAGGCATTCTCAGGCGGCCTTCGGCATTCCGCTGGACCCGACGCGCGCGCCATGATTCCCTTGCGCCATGACCAGACGCATCTCGCCCGCCCTTGTCGTGGCAGGACTGATCCTGCTGACCGCCGCCTATCTTCTGTGGATCGGACGCGAGCCGATCTGCAAATGCGGCTATGTCAGCCTCTGGCACGGCGAGGTGGTCAGCGCCGAGAACTCGCAGCACCTGACGGACTGGTACACGCCCAGCCACATCATCCACGGCTTCCTCTTCTACTGGGGGCTCTGGCTGGTCGCCCGGCGGCTCGGCTTCGGCTGGCGGCTGGCCATCGCCACCCTGATCGAATGCCTCTGGGAGATCATCGAGAATTCGGACGCCGTGATCGAACGCTACCGGACGGTGACCATCTCGCTGGACTACTATGGCGATTCGGTCATCAACACGATGTCCGATGTGGTCGTGATGATCCTGGGCTTCCGGCTGGCTGCGAAACTGCCGGTCTGGGCGACGGTCGCGCTGATCCTGCTGTTCGAGGGCGTGACGATGTGGGTCATCCGCGACGGGCTGGCGCTGAACGTCCTGATGCTGCTTTACCCGCTCGACTGGATCGCCGACTGGCAGGCCGCGCGCTGAGGCACCGGAAATCGAACGATTTCCGGCGCTCAGACCCGCATCCGGCGCAGCGACAGAAGCGCCGCCGCCGACAGGGCCAGCGTCACCCCGGCAAGGACCCAGAAGAACCCGAGACTGCCCATCCGCTCCATCAGCGGCGCGAGGATCAGCGGCCCG
>JBKBVA010000358.1:0-1023 GCA_046289665.1 Allosphingosinicella sp. | reverse complement strand
CGATACCGTTGTCCATGATGCGGATCACCGCTTCGCCGTCGTCAACCGTCAACGTGACACGGATTTCCGGGACAAAGCCAGCCGGTGCGCCCTTTTCCTGATAGGTTTCAATTGCTTCACCCGCGTTCTTGATCAGGTTCGTCAATGCTTGGCCGATCATGGTCGCATCCAGTTCCATCGGCAGCGGAGTATTCGGGATGCTCTTGACGAAGCGGACGCCAGGCTGGCCATTTTCCTGCAGCAGGACAGCGCCCCTGAGCAGTTCCACCAGGTCGCAGTCGCGGCGGTCGGGTTCCGGCATGCGCGCAAATTTCGAGAATTCGTCCACGATCCGGCGCAGGTCGTTCGTCTGCCGGACAATAACATCGGTATATTGCTCCAGATCCTCATGGTCGCGGACCTGGGTGGAAAACTTGCGTCTGATCCGTTCGGCCGAAAGCTGGATCGGGGTCAGCGGGTTCTTGATCTCGTGCGCGATGCGGCGTGCCACATCGCCCCAAGCCGCCATGCGCTGGGCACTGACCAGGTCAGTCACGTCGTCAAAGGCGACCACATACCCCTCCAGACCGCCCTGGTCGCTGCGCCGCGTGCTCATCCGCACCAGCAGGCTTTCCAGCTTGCCCTTGCGGGTCAGGCGCACTTCCTCCTGCACGGCATTGCTGCCGCTTTCGCGCAGACGGTCGAATAGAGCCGCAAATTCCGGGACAGCGGCCGCAAGCGGCATGTCGGACTGGCCGTCGGACAGATCAAGCAACCGTTCCGCAGCGCGGTTCACAAAGTCGATGTCGCCATCCGCATCCAGCCCGATCACCCCGGCCGTGACGTTGGACAACACCGAATCGAAAAGGCGGCGCCGGGCTTCGGTCTGGCGGTGGCTTTCGACCAGCGCCTCGCGCTGTCTCTTGAGCTGCCGGGTCATCTGGTTGAAGAGGCGCCCCAGAGAGTCGATCTCGTCGTCGCTCTCTTCTTCGTTCACTTGTACGTCCAGATCGCCGCCGCCCACCCGTTCCGCAGCACCGGCCA
>JBKBVA010000357.1:0-1242 GCA_046289665.1 Allosphingosinicella sp. | reverse complement strand
GGTGGGGCGGGTGCTGGTGTTCCTCCTGCCGGCAGCAGGCGGCCGCCGAGGGCGTCGATCTGGAACGCGACATGCAGGCCTTCCAGCAGCGCTCGACCTGGCGCTTCCACACCGAGATGCGCGCCGCCTTCGAACAGGTGCTCGGCCGGGATCTGACGGTCGGCAAGCTGCCGTGGCGGTTGATGCGGCTGGCGGGTCCGATCGTCGGCCAGTGGCGCGAGCTGTCCGAGCTCGCCTATCTCTGGCACATCCCCCACCGCCTCGACGGGACGAAGCTCGAGATGGCGCTCGGCCCGCTGCCGCAAACCCCGCTCGCCGGCGCGGTCGCCAGCGCGCTCGCCGATCTCGGCGTCGCGCCCCCGCCCCCGATGCCCGACCTGCTGGGCCGGTTCGCCGACGCGTAGCGAGCCGGGGGCGAGCTCAGGCCGCGTCCGATCGCGCCGGCGCCGGCGGCCGATCCTCCCGTGACGCAGCGAAGTCGCGGGCCTGCGCGCCGAGCCCCCGGAAGCGGGCGGAAACCTCGTCGAGATGGGCGCGCCAGTCGGCGCGAGGCGTCTGGCCCTCGATAGCGCGGAAGTAGACCTGGATCAGCGAGGCGACGGCGAATGGCTCGAGCAATGCCGCCTTGAGGCAAAGCGCAAAGACCATCGCGAGCACGAAACCCAGATTGGCGACGGGACCCGGGAACAGGTGCAGCGCAATCGCCGCGGGTACCAGGAAGACCAGGAAGGCCAGAAAGGCCATGCCCCAGACCATCAGCGCCAGCCAGACCGCATTCTTGAGGATCCAGCCCGCGTTCTGCGCATAGAGAACCAGGGCGTCCTGCGCGGTCTGGAACGGATTGGTGGAGGCGACACGGATGTTGTAGGCGAGAATCACCTCGTCGACGAAACCGAGTGCGACCTTGAGGACCGCCCGAACCAGCCGCGCGAGGCCCGGCATCGGCACCACCGTGGAGGCGATGTCGACGATGCCGGTGATGACCCGGATCACCCCTTTCACCAGCCGGTCGACGACGAACAGCACGTTCGCCTCGACAAAGCGCGCCCTGACCACCCGGGCGGCGGCGGGCAGCTGGCCGAGACCAGAGGGCGCCGGCCGGCCGTCGAGCACCGCCACCAGCATGGCAATGTGCCCTGCCTTCAGCACGTACAGAAACCATTCGCGGGCCAGGAACAGGAACAGGGAGACGATGCCGAATCCGGCCGCACCACCGACGACCGTCGCCCCGACGCGTAAGCC
>JBKBVA010000356.1:0-1499 GCA_046289665.1 Allosphingosinicella sp. | reverse complement strand
TCCTGGTGTGCGAGGACGACGACGGCGTGCGCGCCTACACCGTGGAGGTGCTGCGTGAGCTCGGCTACCGGGTCATCGAGGCGGCCGACGGTTCCGCCGCGCTTCAGCAGCTCGAAGCCGCCAACGGGACGATCGACCTGCTGTTCACCGATGTCGTTCTGCCGGGCGGGATGAACGGCGAGGAGCTGGCGCAGCGGGCGCGGACGACGCGGCCCGACCTCAAGGTGCTGTTCACCACCGGCTACGCGCGCAATGCGGTCGTCCACGAAGGCCGGCTCGACCCCGGCGTCGAGCTCATCACCAAGCCCTTTGCCTATGCCGAGCTTGCCGCCCGGGTGCGCGATATGCTTGACGCGGACGAATGACCGAAACGCCAGACCTCATTGCCCGAGCGCGCGAAGCGGCGCTCAAGGCCTACGCCCCCTATTCCGGCTTCAGCGTCGGCTGCGCGGTCGAGTCCGTCGACGGCGAAATCGCGGTCGGCGCGAACATGGAGAATGCCTGCTACCGGCTCGGCGTGTGCGCCGAGGTGTCGGCGCTCACCGCGGCCTGCCAGACCTTCGGGCTCGACCGGGTGAAGCGGATCGCCGTCGCCGGCGGCCGGGTCGAGAATGGCGCCCTTGCCGGCGAGCAGGTGGTGACGTCGTGCGGCGGCTGCCGCCAGTCGATCCTGGAGGCGGCGCAGCTCAGCGGCAACGACGTCGAGATGATCTCGTCGAGCGGCGACGGCGCGCAGGTCGACGTGCGTCGCATCTCCGAACTGCTGCCGCTCGGGTTCGGGCCCGATAATTTGAAGGACGCCGCGAGCTAACATTTCCTCTCCGCTGGGGAAGCGGGTTAGGAGGTCAGCTCAACCAGCCTCGCTTCCGGGCTGAGCCTGCGAACCACACCAACGCAATGCCGATGACGATGATCGCGACGGGGAGCCCGAGCGCTTCGCCGGCCGGCATCGTCTCGAGGATCGGCGTCGCGGCGAAGACGTAGCCATATTGGATCACAGCCGCGATCAGCGACCCCAGCAGCAGCCAATAGGCCCACACCTTCCGCAGCAGCAGCCCGATCGCTCCGAGCAACCCGGACCACACTGCGATTGCGAACACGGCCCACTGCCATTCGGTCATCGCGCCAAACGCCTCGGCCTGCGCTGGCGGCAGCGACGCGAGGTCGGCGGCGTCCATGCTCACCTGGACAACGTAGAAATAGCAACCGACCGCCTCCCACAGCACCGCCAGCACGGCGACCGCCCAATACCAGCCGGGCACCGGTCGCGTCGTCATGTCGTCCATCAGAGCCCTCCCTTCTCTTGATCGATCACTCAACTCTGCCCCTGATCGGAAAGGATGGCAAGCGGGGAGGGGACAAAGAAAAAGGGGCCGCCGAAGCAGCCCCTTCCTATTCTTCAGATCGCGACGGCGCTTACGCGGCCTCGTCGAAATCCTCTTCGCCGCCCTGGACCGGGCCGCTGTCCTGGCCCTTGGCGGACATGTCGCGGTCGACCA
>JBKBVA010000355.1:0-1571 GCA_046289665.1 Allosphingosinicella sp. | reverse complement strand
TGCGCAGCCAGGCAAAGGCCGCGGGCGCCCAGGCGAACGGCCGGCTCGCGGCGGAAATCACGCCGGTGTCGATCCCCCAGCGCAAGGGCGACCCCCTTGTCGTCGACAAGGACGAACATCCGCGCGCGACCAGCATGGAGCAACTCGCCAAGCTGAAGCCGATCGTGCGCGGCGACGGCACCGTCACCGCGGGCAATGCTTCCGGGGTCAACGATGGCGCCGCGGCGCTGATCGTTGCGTCCGAGGAAGCCGCCAAGCGCAACGCTCTCAAGCCCCGGGCACGCCTCGTCGGCGCCGCGGTGGCGGGCGTGCCGCCGCGGATCATGGGCATCGGACCAGCGCCGGCCTCGGAGAAGCTGCTCAAGCGTCTCGGCCTCACCATCGCCGACATGGACGTGATCGAGCTCAATGAGGCTTTCGCGGCCCAGGCCCTTCCGGTGCTTCGCCGGCTCGGCCTGCCCGACGACGCGCCTCACGTGAACCCCAATGGCGGCGCGATCGCGCTCGGCCACCCGCTCGGTATGTCCGGCGCCCGCCTCGCCCTCACCGCGACCGAGGAGCTTCAACGCACCGGCGGCCGCTACGCCCTGTGTACCATGTGCATCGGAGTGGGGCAGGGGATCGCGATGGTGATCGAACGGGTGTGAGCCGCCTCAGCTGAAGGTGAAGTTGACCGGGCCGCCGGCGACCTGGCGGTCGAAGGCGTGGTCGGCATATTGGCCGTCCCGTTCCACCCAATGTAGGAAGAGATGGGCAGACCAGGCATTGGGATTGGGCTTGGTCCGTCCGTGGCGGTGATTGACGCCCTTGTAGAGAACCGCGTCGCCGACCTGCATCGGCAGGGCCGCGTAGGGTTCCTCGCCGAAATCCTCGTCGACCCTCGCCGATGGCTCCGGCATTCGGGTCTTGCCGAGCTCGAGGTCCCATACGGCCCCGTCGCTATAGTCGAGGGTCAGCGACACGCTGTGCTCGCAGGACGGGCGGTCGGAGTGGACCTTGCACACGTCGCCTTCGCGATAGATGCGCAGATAGTCGTAGGTCGGCAGCAGGTCGCGGCCGACCAGACCCGAGATGGTGGGGGTCAGGCCCCACAGGAAGAAGAGGAGGGGCGAATAGAGCTGTCCTGCCACCTCAAACGCCGGACGGTTCAGCAGGTTGATCGTGTTCTCGGCGCGGCTGAGCGGGATCGGGCCTTCGCCCATGTCGCCCTTCAGCGATTTGAGGAAAGCCTGGCCCACCTCCGGCGGTATCAGCCCGCGAATAAGGGCATAGCCATCCTGGTGATAATTGCCGACGACTTCCATGAACTTCGGTTATCCGCCGCCGCAGTCGCTCGCAAGGCGCGGCACCGCCGTCGGACAGCTTCGTTGAACGGATGGACCGCGCTCGCTAGATCGGGTGCAGGAGAAGACGATGTACACGACGGAATTACAGAAGAGCGCGCAGGTGCAGAACCTCGGAACGCTCGCCGGCAACATCGTCACGGCCTCGCCGGCCGGCGATGGCGTTCCGAACCTGCTGGCGCTCGAGGCCGAGGTGGAGCTGGCCAGCCGCACGGGCACGCGGACCCT
>JBKBVA010000354.1:0-1574 GCA_046289665.1 Allosphingosinicella sp. | reverse complement strand
GATTGTTTGGCCAAGGAAGAACTTCTCGAAATGCGCGGCACGGTGGTCGAGCTGCTGCCCAATGCCATGTTCCGCGTGAAGCTGGAGAATGGCCACGAAATCCTCGGCCATACGGCCGGCAAGATGCGCAAGAACCGCATCCGAGTCCTGACCGGCGACGACGTTCTGGTCGAGCTGACGCCCTACGACCTCACCAAGGGACGTATAACCTACCGGTTCAAGTGACGAGCGACGGCCGATGAGCGGCGCGCGCTTGATCCTCGCTTCGGCTTCGCCCCGGCGGCTCGAGCTGCTCGGGCGGCTTGGAGTCGTGCCTGACGAGGTCGTCCACGCCGCCATTGACGAGACTCCGCGCAAGGCCGAACTGCCGACCGTCTATGCCGCGCGCATGGCCGCGGAGAAGGCAGCCGCGGTCAGCCGGCCGGGCGACGTGCTCGTCGCAGCGGACACCGTTGTGGCTGCGGGGCGGCGGATCCTACCCAAGACCGAGACGGAGGACGAGGCGCGGGCTTCGCTGCGGCTGCTGTCGGGACGCCGGCACCGCGTGCACTCCGCAGTCACCATTGTCGACGCGGCCGGCAAGGCGCGACATCGCCTGTCGACCAGCATCGTCGCGTTCAAGCCATTGAGCGAGGACGAGATCGCCGCCTATCTCGCCAGCGGCGAGTGGCTCGGCAAGGCCGGCGGCTATGCGATCCAGGGCCGGGCGGAGGCGCTGGTGCGGATGCTCCAGGGAAGCCATTCCGGAGTGATGGGCCTGCCGCTGTTCGAGACCCGGGCGCTGCTTCGCGCCGCCGGCTGGCCGCTGGGCTGAGCTCGTGGCCGCCTGGCTCTACGAGGAAGGGATCGGCGAGAACCGCGCGATCCGCGTCGAGCAGGGCGAAATCGTCGAGGCCGTCATCGAGCTTCCGGGTACACTCGGATCCGGCGCGGTGGTCGAGGCCCGGCTCAGCGAGGTTCAGCAGCCCGGCCGGCGCGGACTGGTCAGCTTCGACAGCGGCGAGGAGGCGATCCTGTCGCCCATTCCGCCCGGCGTCACCGAAGGAGCGAAGCTCCGGGTCGAGGTCGTGCGCGAGCCGCTTCCCGAAGCCGGCCGGGCCAAGCGCGCCAAGGTGCGGCCGAGCGATGCGGCACTGCGTCCCGCGCCGCCGCTTGTGGAGCGGCTCGGCGGCTGGGCTCCGCACGCGCCCGGTTCAATCGACCTGTTCGAGCAGGCGGGCTGGAGCGAGCTGATCGAGAGCGCCGAGACCGGCGAGATCCCCTTTCCCGGCGGCGACCTGCGCATGAGTCTCACGCCGGCCATGACCCTCTTTGACGTCGACGGAATGCTGGAGCCGGCGGCGCTGGCGATGGCGGGGGCGCGGGCGGCGGGGCAGGCGATCCGCCGCTTCGGGATCGGCGGCTCGATTGGAATCGACCTTCCGACGCTCTCCTCCAAGGCCGACCGGCTAAAGGCCGCCGAAGCGCTGGACGCCGTCCTCCCCCAGCCGTTCGAGCGCACCGCGGTCAACGGCTTCGGCTTTCTCCAGGTCGTGCGCCGGCGCGAGCGGCGCTCGATTCCCGAGATCGTTCAG
>JBKBVA010000353.1:0-1646 GCA_046289665.1 Allosphingosinicella sp. | reverse complement strand
GCTCGCTCTCGAATAGCGGCCAGCTGTGGTGAAGCGGCAATGGCTCGGTCGGCTTCACGTCCGCGCTGTCCCCCCGGAAGGCGCCCTTATTACCCCACTGGACTTAAGAAAGCGAAACGCTCCTAGGCGACCAGCGCCACCTCTGCCCGCTCGAACTCGGCCTCGGCGGCATCCGCCGTGGTTCCGCCGCTCTCCGCGGGCATGGCGATGGCGCGGGTGAGCGGTTTGACCACGACCGCCTCGAAGCCCAGTCTCCGCGCGTCGAGCGCCGACCACGCGACGCAGAAATCGTAAGCAAGGCCGACGAAGACGCAGCGCTTCACGCCTTTCTCGCGCAGGTAGCCGGCAAGACCCGTCGGAGTCGCCTTGTCGTTCTCGAAGAAGGCCGAATAGGAATCGATCCCTGGGTTGGTGCCCTTGCGCAGGATGAGCGACGCGCGCTCGACGGTCGCCGCGATGCCCGGATGGAAATCCGCGCCGGCGCTGCCCTGGACGCAATGGTCCGGCCACAGCACCTGAGTGCCGTAAGCCATCTCGGTGGTCCCGAACGGCTGCCCTCCCTCATGGCTGGTCGCGAACGACTTGTGCCGGCGCGGGTGCCAGTCCTGGGTGATCACGACCAGCTCGAACCGCTCGGCGAGCTCGTTGATCCCGGCCATGATCTCGTCGCCGCCGGCCACCGCCAGCGCACCGCCGGGGCAGAAGTCCAGTTGCGGGTCGATGACGATGAGCGCGTCGCCGGCGCGGGCTTCGATATCCATGGTCATCTCCCTACACCGTCACCGGCACGTTCTTCACCCCCTCGGTTCCGAAGACGGCGCGATAGGCGGCGATCTCCTCCGCCGGCCCGATCGCTTTCTCGTAATTGTCGCTAAGCTTGACCGCCGGCTGGCCGTTCACCGCAGTCACTTTGCACACCAAAGAGATGGGCCGCATCACGTCGGTGCCTCGCGGATGGCAGCCGATGAAGTCGTTGGTGAGGTTGGTGCCCCAGCCGAAGCCCATCTGCACCCGCCCGTCGAAATGGCGGTGGATGTCGATGATGTCGGTTCCGTTAGGCGGGGTGCCGTTCACCGCGACGTCGAGGCCGTCGGAGAAGATGATCAGCCGCTGGGCGGCAACCTCCGCGTCCGATAGCCCGGTCCGCTTCCAGAAGGTGATCAGCTCCTCCCCCGCCTCGAACGGGTCCTTCGAGTCCGGCCGCGCCCCGGTCCACTCGGCGACAAAGGGCGGCGCGTCGCGTAGGAACTGGGTCGTTCCGAACGTGTCGGGCAGGAAGACCAGCAGATTGCCGCGATATTCGCTCTGCCACTGGGCGAGCATGTCATATTGCGACTGCTTGAGCGCCGCCGAGTCGCCCGGCCGCCGCTGCCGGGTCAGGGCCGCCATCACCATCGGCAGCTCGTGCGCATTGGTGCCCTTGGCCTCGAGGCCATGCTTCATCGCCAGGAAGACGTTCGACGTGCCGGTGAAGCGCTCGCCCAGCAGCTCCGCCGCGGTCAGGATGCAATGCTCCTGCCACAGGAAGCCGTGCCTACGGCGAGTCCCAAAATCGGTGAGGTTGAGCCCCGGCAGCCCCTTCAGCCGCTCGAGCTTGGCGTAGAGCTTCACCTTCGCCCGCGCATAAAGGATGTCGAGTTCTGACC
>JBKBVA010000352.1:0-1703 GCA_046289665.1 Allosphingosinicella sp. | reverse complement strand
TGTGGGGTGGTGGGGTCTTTTGGGGGGGGGGGGGGTGGTTTCCCTCCCCCCGCTCCCCCCTCAGGAGGAAGCGGCGGAGCGGATCATCGGACCTTCTTGTACACCGTCAGTCCGAGCACCAGCATGATCACGAAGATGATGACCGCGAGCCAGAACAGGATCTGCGCGATGTCGATGAACGCGCCGGCCAGGCCTCCGAATCCCAGCACCGCCATGACCAGTGCGAGGACGAGGAAGATGAGTGCCCATTTGAGCATGCGAAGCTCCTTTCCTATCCGTTACGGAGGGTGAACGGAGCGCAGCGCCAAAAGGTCCGGCGCGTCAGGCGGTCTCGAGTCCGGCGAAGGCCGAACGGGGGGAGAAGAGCTTTCGGGTCAGCGCCAGGCCCGACAGGCCGGAGAGCTTGAAGGTGCCGAGCTTCGGCTCCTTCGGCTTGCGCCCGTCATAGTCGACGGTGACGGCGCGCAGGTAGAGATCGCCGTGCCGCTCGAACAGCGAGTGGGGCGCGAGCGTCGCCCGCCCGCGATTGTAGACGGCGCTGACGCAGACGCGCTTCGCCATCGCCTGCTCGAGCAGGTCCTGCGGGGACGGGGTTTCGTCGAGCACGGGGTCCATTTCTCCGTAATGTGTCGCGGATGCGTGCTGCAATTTTGTGACGGCGGCACCGAAGGTCGAGGTGAAATGTTCGCCGATGGACTCGGTGGGATGGGATTCGGCGCCGGCCCCGCCCCCTCGTCATTGCGAGGCGCGCCAGCGCCGCGGCAATCTCGTCGGGTGAAGAATGCCGGCGCTCTTTCCGCAGGGAGATTGCTTCGCGCCGCTCGCAATGACGGGAGAAGGCGCGCGACCCCCCACCCGCTTGCGCAAAGCTGAGAGTCGGTTCAAGTTCGGCGCCGGGGAGGAGCGCGGATGATGAACTTCGGGCAGGCGGCATCGTCGGGCGACAAGGAGCCGCGGACCGAGCGCGGCAGGAAGACGCTGCGCCGGCTGCTCGAGGCGGCGGCCTCCGAATTCGGCGAGCGCGGCTATCACGAGGCGGCGATCACCGGCATCACCCAGCGCGCCGGCGTCGCATTGGGCACCTTCTACACCTATTTCGAGAGCAAGGAGGAAGTGTTCCGGGCGCTGGTCCGCGACATGAGCCGCGCCACCCGGGTCCACGTCGCCGAGGCGGTGAAGGACGCGCCGGACCGGATGGCGGCCGAGCGGATCGGGCTCGAGGCCTTCATCGCCTTCGTGCGCAAGCATCCCGAGCTCTACCGGATCATCGAGGAAGCCCAGTTCGTCGCCCACGACGTCTATCGCGAGCATTACCTCACCTTCGCCGACGCCTATCGCCGCAACCTCGCCGGGGCGCGCAAGCGCGGCGAGATCGCCGGCGGCCCGGGCGGGGCCGGCGACGAGGGCGCCGACGAGCCGCGCGCCTGGGCGCTGATCGGGATGAGCGTGTTCCTCGGCATGCGCTACGGCATCTGGAACGAGGACGTGCCGCCGGGCGAGGTCGCCGAAATGGCGATCGACCTCGTCTCCCAGGGGCTGAGGAAGCGCGGGCCATGATCGGAGAGCTGCCCGATCTCCTCGCCAAACGCGCCTCGCTCTCGCCGTCCGCCATCGCGCTGGAGGAGCAGGCGGGCGGCCGACGCGTCACCTATGCCGAGCTCGACCGGCGGGCGGCGGCGGTGGCCTCCCTACTACAAGCACGC
>JBKBVA010000351.1:0-1765 GCA_046289665.1 Allosphingosinicella sp. | reverse complement strand
GCTATGTCGACGGCGCGGTGCGCTGGTCGCAGGCCGGGCAGATCGGCCTCAGCTTCGACAGCCCCTTCGAACTGCGCCGCCTCGCCCGCCCGCGCAAGGGCGCCGCCGGCCTCAAGATGCTGACGCCCACCTACCTGGAGCCGGAACCCTCGCGCCCGGCGGACACCCCACTGGAGAAGAAGCCCGCCCGCCGGCGCTGAGGAAGCTCCTCCCTCAGCTCGAATAATACATGTCGTATTCGACCGGGCTCGGCGTCGTCTCCCAGCGCATCTGCTCTTCCCACTTGAGCTCGATGTAGGCGTCGATCTGGTCGTCGCTGAACACGTCGCCGCGGGTCAGGAATTCGCGGTCGTTCTGGAGGGCGATCAGCGCCTCGCGCAGCGATCCCGCCACGGTCGGCACGTCGACCAGCTCCTGCGGCGGCAGATCGTAGAGGTTCTTGTCCATCGGATCGCCCGGATGGATGCGGTTCTGGATGCCGTCGAGCCCCGCCATCAGCAGCGCCGAATACGCGAGATACGGATTGGCGAGCGCGTCCGGGAAGCGGAACTCGACCCGCTTCGATTTCTCGCCCGCGCCGTAGGGGATGCGGCACGAGGCGGAGCGGTTGCGGCTCGAATAAGCGAGCAGGACGGGCGCCTCGAAGCCGGGGACGAGGCGCTTGTAGCTGTTGGTCGTCGGGTTGGTGAAGGCGTTCAGCGCCTTGGCGTGCTTGATGACGCCGCCGATGAAGAACAAAGCCAGCTCCGACAGGCCGGCATAGCCGTTGCCGGCGAACAGGGGCTTGCCGCCGTCCCAGATCGAAAAGTGGGTGTGCATGCCCGATCCGTTGTCGGACTTGATCGGCTTGGGCATGAAGGTCGCGGTCTTGCCGTAGGCGTGGGCGACCATGTGCACGACATATTTGTAGATCTGCATCCGGTCGGCGGTCTCGACGAGCGTGCCGTAGGTGAGGCCGAGCTCGTGCTGGGCGGAGGCGACCTCGTGGTGGTGCTTGTCGCAGGGCAGGCCGAGCTCCAGCATGGTGGCTACCATCTCGCCGCGAATGTCGACGGCACTGTCCACCGGCGCGACCGGGAAATAGCCGCCCTTGGCGCGCGGCCGGTGGCCGAGATTGCCGGTTTCGTAGCTGGTGCCGGTATTGGTCGGCAGCTCGACGTCGTCGATTCGGAAATAGGAGCTGTTGTAGCCGTCCTCGAAGCGCACGTCGTCGAACATGAAGAATTCGGCTTCCGGCCCGACATAGACGGTGTCGCCGACGCCCGACGCCTTCAGATAGGCTTCGGCGCGCTTGGCGGTGGAGCGCGGATCGCGCGCGTAGAGCTCGCCCGAGGCGGGATCGACGACGTCGCAGAACAGGACGAGCATCGGCGTCGCCGAGAAGGGATCGACATAGACCGCGTCGAGGTCCGGCCGCAGGATCATGTCGCTCTCGTTGATCGCCTTCCAGCCGGCGATCGACGAGCCGTCGAACATGAAGCCGTCGGTCAGCTGGTCCTCGTCGATCGCCGAGGAGACCATGGTGAGGTGCTGCCACTTGCCCTTGGGGTCGGTGAAGCGAAGATCGATCCACTCGATCTCCTCGTCCTTGATGCGGCTCAGGATTTTGCCTGCGTCGGTGGCCATGTCGTGCTGCTCCGGCTGGAAAGGGGTGTCGGGCCCTTCCTTCCCGCCAGGCGCGCTCCCGTCCAGCCGAGTCGCGCAGCCGGTGAATATTTCACGCCGAAGCGCGCGCCGGCCCGCCCGGCCTCTGCCGAACGCGCCG
>JBKBVA010000350.1:0-1785 GCA_046289665.1 Allosphingosinicella sp. | reverse complement strand
GGCGTCGAGCGCGGCCTCGTCGTAAAGCGTGCCCGGGCTGGGCAAGGTGAGCGGCTGCACTTTCGGCAGCAGCATCTCGGCCGCCTCGTCCAGGGCCGCCTCCTGCGCCATCAGAAGGCCTGCCCGATCGACACGTAGACCGAGATGCGCGGTTCGCCTTCGCGCCGCCCGATCGGGGTGGCGACGTCGACGCGGAGCGGTCCGAAATTGGTGTAGAGCCGTCCGCCGACGCCGACGCCGAAGCGCATGTCGTTGAGCCTGGGCGACTGGCTTTCATAGACCTGCCCGGCGTCGACGAAGGCGACCACGCCGTAATTGCCGAAGCGGTAGCGGCCCTCGATCGCGAATTCGTTGAGGCTGCGGCCGCCGGTGGGGACGAAGATGGTCGCATCGTCCTTCTCGTCGGGGTCGGTCGGGTCGAAATCGGGGTTCGCGAGCTCGACCTTGGGCCCGAGCCCCTGATAGCCGAAGCCGCGGACCGATCCGCCGCCGCCGGCATAGAGCCGCCGCGACGGCGCCAGCTCGTCCAGCTCGGCCCCGTAGATCGAGCCGAACCGCACCCGCCCGGCGACGACGAAGCTCTCGCCGACCCGGTAATAGGTGCTGCCGTCGATGATGTTGCGGATATAGGGCTGGGCGGGGTCGCGCAGCGACGTCTCGGGATTGACGAAGCCCCTCAGGCGGAAGCCTTCGGTCGGGTCGAGCAGGCTGTTGGTGCTGTCGTAGCCGAGCTGGCCCTGCACGCCGGCGAGGAAGAAGGCGTCGCTCAGCGACAAACGCGGCCGGCCGACCCGGGTCTCGTTGGTGGCGATCAGCTCGCCGCCATAGGCCCAGGTCCATTTCTTGTGCCAGATCGGCGTCGATTCGCGCGAGATCAGCCCCAGCAGCCGCGCCGTATAGCCTTCGAAGGCGGCATAATCGCGCCGCCCCGCTTCGGCCTGGAGGAGGACGGTGCGGTCGCGCTTGCCGGCGTTCGAGCGGCGGAAGGTGGTGCGCAGCGATTGCTCCTGGGTGCCGAGGATCGCCGCCACCCGCAGCGCGCCTTCGGGCGGGAACAGGTTGCGATGCTCCCAGCTCCCCTCGACGCGGAAGCCCTCGCCGGTCGCATAGCCCGCATTGCCGGCCAGCGACCGCGCCGGCCCCGCATCCTGCCGGACGAGGATGTTCACATATTCCGAGCCGTCGGGCGCGATCTCCCCGGTCCGAACCGGCTCGGCGGAGACGGTGGTGAACAGGTTGGTGGCGATCATCGCCTCGCGCAGGTCGTCGACCTTGCGGCTGTCGTACAGCTCGTCCCGCTCGAAGCGGGAGAGGACGCCCACATGCTCGGCGTCGAAGGCGAGGTCACCCTCGGTGGTGAAGCCGGCGAAGCGCGCCTTCGGACCCGGATCGACCGGCAGCGCATAGTCGCCGAGATGGGTGTCGGGATCGAGCAGGATGTCGCGCAGGCCGACGTCGACGAACGGGTAGCCCTGCTGGGGCAGGCGCAGGCGGACATTGGCCTCGGCGGCTTCCACCGCGATCGCGACGATCGGCTCGCCGGTCTCGAGCGTCAGCGCCTCGCGGGCGAGCTGCGCCGGCTCGCCCTCGGCCTCGGCGATCGCGATCTCGCCGAACCGGTAGCGCACGCCGGGCACCGCGGCGATCGTCACCCGCATCTGCGCCGGATTGTCGAGCTGTTCGATCGTCGAGAGCGCCGTCGCGTCGTAATAGCCTTCGGAGCGGAGCATGCGCACCGCGAGCAGCTCGTCCTCCTTCGCCCGCGCCCGCACCATCGCCCCGTTG
>JBKBVA010000034.1:0-14446 GCA_046289665.1 Allosphingosinicella sp. | reverse complement strand
CACTTCCGTCCCCGACCGGCCCATGGCGATCCCTACGTTCGCCTGGCGGAGGGGTGGAAGGCACGGCTTCGCCGCCGTTGCGGGGGAGCCGCCAACCCGGCGCCCTCTACCCCTCCACCAGCCTTCGGCTGGTCCCCCTCCCCATCTGGCGATGGGGAGGCAGGTCTAGGCCGCGCTCTTCAGCCGGTAGTCCTTATACTGCTCCCTGAGCGCGGTCTTGAGGAGCTTGCCGGTGGCGGTGTGGGGGAGCGAGTCGACGAACAGGATCTCGTCGGGGAGCCACCATTTGGCGACATGGTCGGTGAGATGGTCGAGGATCGCCTCCGCGGTCACCTCCGCCCCCTCCTTCTTCACCACCAGCAGCAGCGGCCGCTCGTCCCACTTGGGGTGGTAGACGCCGACCGCCGCGGCTTCGGCCACGCCCGGGCACCCGACCGCCGCATTTTCGAGTTCGATCGAGCTGATCCATTCGCCGCCCGATTTGATGACGTCCTTCGACCGGTCGGTGATCTGCATGACGCCGTTGGGGTGGAGGATGGCGACGTCGCCGGTGTCGAACCAGCCTTGCGCGTCGGTGGCCGGGCCGCCCTGGTCCTGGAAATATTGCTTGATGACCCACGGCCCGCGGCACTGGAGCCGGCCGGAGCTGGTGCCGTCGCGGGGCAGCACATCGCCTTCGTCGTCGACGGTGCGCAGCTCGACGCCGAACGGCACCCGCCCCTGCTTCACCATGTAATCGACCTGCTCCCGGTCGCTGAGTTCGTCCCAGCCGGCGGTCGGCGCGCCGCAGGTGCCGAGCGGGGAGAGTTCGGTCATCCCCCAGGCGTGGCCGACGCGTATGCCCTTGTCGCGGAACCACTCGATCATCGTGCGCGGCGCCGCCGAGCCGCCGATGTGGATCGTGGAGATCCTGCCGAGGTCGGTGCCGGTCGAGTCGACATGGTTCATCAGGGCGAGCCAGACGGTCGGCACGCCTGCGCTGTGCGTCACCCCTTCCGCCTTCATGTACGGGCACATCACGGCCGGATTGTAGTCGGCGGAAAAGGCCATCTTGGCGCCGACCATCGGGCTGGAGAAAGGCAGGCCCCAGGCGGCGGCGTGGAACATCGGCACGACCGGGAGGACGACCGAGCGCGCATCGAGGTCGAACACGTCGCGCCCCGTCTCGGCCATGGCGTGGAGCACGGTCGAGCGATGCTCGTAGAGCACGCCCTTGGGATTGCCGGTGGTGCCGCTCGTATAGCAGAGCATGGCCGGCTCGCGCTCGTCGCCCTCCACCCAGGCATAATCGTCGCTCTCCGGCGCGATCAGGCTCTCGAACCCGCCCGCCCCGCCGGGCGGATCGAAGCAGACATAATGTTCGATCGTCTTCCACTGCGGCTTCATCTTCTCGACCAGCGGCGCGAAGGCCGCGTCGTAGAAGAGGATGCGGTCCTCCGCATGGTTGGCGATGTAGGCGAGCTGGTCCTCGAACAGGCGCGGATTGATGGTGTGGATGATGCCGCCCATGCCGATCGTCCCGTACCAGGCGACGAGGTGGCGGGCGTGGTTCATGGCGAGCGTCGCGACCCGGTCGCCGCGGCCGATGCCGAGCCGCTCCAGCGCCCGGGCGAGCCTGCGCGAATCGCGGGCGACGCCGGCCCAGTCGCTGCGGGTGACGGAGTGGTCGGCCCAGAGCGACACGATCTCGCGCGTGCCGTGCTCGCGCTCCGCATGGTCGAGGATCCGCATGATCCTCAGCGGCCAGTCCTGCATGCCTCCCAGCATTGTCCCTCCTAGGTCAGGAGGTCAGTCTATGCGCTCACGAAACGAGCGCAAGCCGCGGCTGCGGCGCGGCGGAGAGGCGCACCGCGGTGATGCCGGCGATCCGCTCGATCCGCGCGGCGAGCTCGGCGTCGAGCCGGAAGTCGCGGCCGAGCACCACTTCCGCCTCGCCGCCGTCGACCCGCGCGCGCAGGCGCAATTCGCCGAGGCCGCCGCGCTCCTCGCCCACCGCCTCGGCGAGCCGGCGCAGCGCCTCGGCGCCCTCCACCTCGACCTCGAGCTGGAGCCGGGTGCGCCGCGACAGGCCCTCGAACGGCTGCAGCGACCGCACCGTCACCCGCGGCGTCTCGTCGCCCGGGCGGCGGTCGAGTTCGACCGAGAGAAGCGCGCAATCGCCGGACTTGGCCGCTTCCTCGACCTGCTCGGACACCGCATCGTCGAAGACGGTGGCGACGAACTGGCCGGAGGCGTCGGACATGGTCGCCATCAGATAGCGCCGCCCGCGTGCCGAGGTCCGCCAGCGGGCGTCCTCGACCAGCCCCGCCATCACGGCGCCGGTGCGGCTGCCTTCGGCGGCGGCGGGCATCGCGCAGATTTCGGCGAAGCTCTTGGCCCCGTGGGCGGTGGCGATGTGGCGGTAGCGATCGACCGGATGGGCCGAAAAATAGAAGCCGAACGCCTCCTTCTCCGCCGCCATGCGCTGCGCCAGCGACCAGGTGGCGGTGGCGGGCATGCGGATCGGCACGACGTTGGATTCGCCGCCGAACAGGCCGTGCTGCCCGCTCTCGCGCGCGTCGGCGGCGCTGGCAGCGTGGGCGAGGATAGTCTCGGCCGCCGCCGTCACCGCCGCGCGGTTGGGGTCGAGCTCGTCGAACGCGCCGCCGCCGGCCAGGCTCTCGATCTGGCGGCGGTTGAGCAGCCGCGGGTCGACCCGCTCCGCGAAATCCTCGAGCGAGCGGAACGTCCCCTGCGCGCGCCGCGCCTCGACGAGCTGCTCCATCGCCTTCTCGCCGACGCCCTTCAGCGCACCCAGCGCGTAGCGGACCGCAAAGCCCTCGCCGCTCTCCTCCACCGAAAATTCCGCCTCGCTGGCGTTGATCGAGGGGGGCAGGCAGCGGATCTCCATCCGCCGCATGTCGTCGACGAAGACGGCGAGCTTGTCGGTCTGGTGGATGTCGAAGCACATCGAGGCGGCGTAGAATTCGACCGGATGGTGCGCCTTCAGCCACGCCGTCTGGTAGGCGACGAGCGCATAGGCGGCCGCGTGGCTCTTGTTGAAGCCGTAGCCGGCGAACTTGTCGATCAAGTCGAACAGTTCGTTGGCCGTGGCCTTGTCGATCGCGTTGGCCGCGCAGCCGGTGACGAAGCGCTCCCGCTGCGCGTCCATCTCGGCCTGGATCTTCTTGCCCATCGCGCGCCGGAGCAGATCGGCCTCGCCGAGGCTGTAGCCGGCCAGCACCCGCGCCGCCTCCATCACCTGCTCCTGATAGACGAAGATGCCGTACGTCTCCTTCAGCACCTTCTCGAGCAACGGATGGGGATATTCGATCGGCTCGCGGCCGTTCTTGCGCGCGCCGAACAACGGGATGTTGTCCATCGGACCCGGCCGGTAGAGCGAGACGAGCGCGACGATGTCCTCGAAACTGGTCGGCTTCACCGCCGCCAGCGTGCGCCGCATGCCTTCCGATTCGAGCTGGAACACGCCCACCGTGTCGCCGCGCTGGAGGAGCTTGTAGACCTCGGCATCGTCCCAGGCGATCCGGTCGAGATCGACCGCGGTGCCGCGCGCGGCGAGCATCTGCACCGCCTTCTGCAGCACCGACAGGGTCTTGAGGCCGAGGAAGTCGAACTTCACCAGCCCCGCGCCCTCGACATATTTCATGTCGAACTGGGTGACCGGCATGTCGGAGCGCGGATCGCGGTAGAGCGGGACGAGCGCGTCGAGGCGCCGGTCGCCGATGACGACGCCGGCGGCGTGGGTCGAGCTGTGGCGCGGCAGGCCTTCCAGCTTCATCGCGAGGTCGAACAGGCGGCGCACCTGGGCGTCGTTCTTATACTCGGCGGCGAGCTCGGAGACGCCGTTCAGCGCCCGCTCCAGCGTCCAGGGGTCGGCGGGCAGGTTGGGGATCAGCTTGGCGAGCCGGTCGACCTGGCCGTAGGGCATCTGCAGCACCCGGCCGGTATCCTTCAGCACCGCGCGCGCCTTCAGCTTTCCGAAGGTGATGATCTGCGCGACCTTGTCGGCGCCGTAGCGCTGCTGGACGTAGCGGATCACCTCGCCGCGCCGGGTTTCGCAAAAGTCGATGTCGAAGTCCGGCATCGACACGCGTTCCGGGTTGAGGAAGCGCTCGAACAGCAGGCCGAGGCGGATGGGATCGAGATCGGTGATGGTGAGCGCCCAGGCGACCACCGAGCCCGCGCCCGAACCGCGCCCCGGCCCGACCGGAATGTCGTTGTCCTTCGCCCATTTGATGAAGTCGGCGACGATCAGGAAATAGCCGGGAAAGCCCATCCGGACGATGACGTCGACCTCGAAGTCGAGCCGGTCGAAATAGGCCTGGCGCTGCTCCGGCGTCAGATCGTCATATTTGGCGAGCCGCGCCTCCAGCCCCGCTCTGGCGTCGATGCGAAGCTGCTCCGCCTCGCCCTCGAGGTCTCCGGCGATGGAGGGCAGGATCGGCTTGCGCTTGGGCGCGCCATAGGCGCAGCGGCGGGCGACGACGGCGCTGTTCTCGATCGCCTCGGGCAAATCGGCGAACAGGGTGCGCATCTCGGCCGCCGGCTTCATCCACTCCTCGGGCGAGGACTTGCGGCGGTCGTCGCGGTCGAGCTGGCTCGACTGGGCGATGCACAGCATAGCGTCGTGCGCCTGGTGGAAATGCGCCTCGGCGAAGCGCGCCGGATTGGTCGCGACCAGCGGCAGGTCGCAGGCATAGGCAAGGTCGATCAGCGGCTTCTCGGCCTTCTGCTCGACCGGGTCGCCGCGCCGCGACAGCTCGATATAGAGCCGGCCCGGGAACAGCGCCTTGAGCCGGCCGAGGATGTCTCCCGCCGCGCTCGCCTGCTCCTCGGCGAGCAGCCGCGCCAGCGCCCCTTCCGCGCCGGCGGTGAGCGCGATCAGCCCGTCGGTGCGCCCCTCCAGCGCCTCGAACGGCACGTGCGCTTCCTCCTCCACCGGCCGGTCGAGATGGGCGGCGGAGACCAGGGCGCAGAGATTGTGATAGCCGGTCTCGTTCTGGGCGTAGAGGGCCAGCCAGTCGATCTGCGGCGAACGCCCCTCCCCCGCCTCGGGCCGCGCCACGCCGAGCATCGTCCCCACGATCGGCTGCACCCCCGCGCCGATGCAGGCGTCGGTGAAGGCCATCGCCGCATAGAGGCCGTTGCGGTCGGTGACGGCGGCGGCGGGGAAATCGAGCCTCTTGGCCTGCTTGGCGATCTCCTTCGGCTCGATCGCGCCTTCGAGCATCGAATAGGAGGAGAAGATCCGGAGCGGGACGTAGGGCGCGGCCATGGCCTCACTATGGGCAGGCCGGCCGGGGATGGAAAGTGCAAGCGGCCGCTTGTCCACAGGAATCCGCCCCTGCCCGCTCAGCGCCCCGCCGTGATGCTCCTGATCTCGGCAATGCGGGCATTGTAGGCGGCGGTGACGCAGCCGGGCGAGCCGCAGCGCTCGCGCCGGGCGAGGAACGAATCGCGGCTGCGGCGCAAATGCGCGCGGGTGGGCCCGTCGGCCCCGGCCATGGCGGCATAGTAAATGGACGCCATCTCGCGGTCCTTGGCGGCGAGGGAGGGCGAGGCGCAGACCATCTTCTCGGTCGCGGTCTTCGCGTAGCGGCAGTTGAAGCTGGGGCTGGCGGCGGTACGCGCGGCCTTCGGCTCCGCCTTGGGCTCGGGCTGCTTCCGGGGCTGCGGCGCGGGCTCGGGCGCCGGCTCGGGCGGGGGTTCGGCCGGTTCCGGCGCGGGCTCCGGCTCGGCGGCCGGCGCGGCCGGCTCCGCCTGGACAAGGCGCGGCATCTCGCCCGGCGACAGGCCGAAAGTGGCGAGGCGGTAGACGATCGGCTCCGCCCCATCCATCTGGTAGACGAGGCCGCTGCCGTCGGCGGCGGCCTGGGCGGCATATTCGACGTCGGCGGACAGGCGCCGCATCCCGTCGAAGGCATTCTCCGCGCCCGGCGGCAGCTCGAGGATGAAGCGGCCGGTGCAGACGGTGACGTTGAGATCCTCGTCGCGGCTCTTCACCAGCGGCTCCTCCATCCGCACCACCGAGCTGGCGGCGAGCGGATCGAGGTTGCGCGGATCGGAATTGCGGATCCGCGCCGCCTCGTCGAAGATCAGTTCCTTGAGGCGCGCATAGGTGCCTTCCGAGGCGCACGCCTTGCGCAGCCGCTCGCGCCGCTCCTCGGCAAGCTCCTTCTCGCTCTTCTGGTTCGGCGGGTCCTTCTTCTTCATCCAGTCGCAGGACGGCAAGGCGGCGGCGGCCGTGACCGCCAGCGCAACCTTCAAACTCCAACCGAAATTCATGCTCTGCCTCTCGCGAAACGGTGCGAGAGCGGCGACTTGCCTACTCCAGCACGCCTTCGTGCAAACGCAGCACCCGGTCCATCTTTCCCGCGATGCGCTCGTTGTGGGTCGCGACCAAAGCGGCGCTGCCCTCGCCGCGCACGAGGCGGAGGAATTCGGCGAAGACGATGTCGGCGGTCGCCTCGTCGAGATTGCCGGTGGGCTCGTCGGCGAGGACGAGGCCCGGGCGATTGGCGAGGGCGCGGGCGACGGCGACGCGCTGCTGCTCGCCGCCCGAAAGCTGGCTCGGCCGGTGGGTGAGGCGATGCTCAAGACCGAGGGCGCCGAGCAATGCATGCGCCCGCTCGCGCGCCTCGTCGGTGCCGGCGCCGCGGATGAGCTGCGGCATGATCACGTTCTCGGCCGCGGTGAAATCGGGCAGCAGGTGGTGGAACTGGTAGACGAAGCCGAGTTCGTCGCGCCTGAGGCGCGTGCGGCCGTCATTGTCGAGATTGGCCGCTTCCTCGTTGCCGATGCGGATCGAGCCTTCGAAGCCGCCTTCGAGCAGCCCCACCGCCTGGAGCAGGGTCGACTTGCCCGATCCCGAAGGGCCAAGCAGAGCCACGATCTCGCCCTTTCGAACGTCGAGGTCGACGCCGCGCAGCACGTGGATGGTGACGCCGCCCTGCTCGAAATTGCGCTGCAGCCCGCGGACGCGGAGGACCTCATTCATAGCGCAGCACCTGCACGGGATCGGTGCTCGCCGCCTTCCAGGCCGGGTAGAGCGTGGCGAGGAAGCTGAAGAGCAGGGCCATGATCGTGATCGCCATCACCTCCACCGGATCGGTCTTGGCGGGCAGCTCGGTGAGGAAGCGGATGGTCGGGTCCCACAGATTCTGGCCGGTGACGATCTGGATGAAGTTCACCACCGACTGGCGGAAGAACAGGAATACCGCGCCGAGGATCAGGCCGGCGACGATGCCCAGCGCGCCGATCGTCACGCCGACGGTGATGAACACCCGCATCAGCGCGGAGCGCGTCGCGCCCATCGTGCGCAGGATCGCGATGTCGCGGGTCTTGGCGCGCACCAGCATGATGAGCGAGGAGAGGATGTTGAACACGGCGACGAGGATGATGATCGAGAGGACGACGAACATCGCCACCCGCTCGACCTGCAGCGCCTCGAACAAAGACGAATTGAGCGTCCGCCAGTCCGCCACCACCGCCTGGCCGCTGACCTGGCGCGAGAGCGGCGCGAGTATCTCCCCCACCCGCTCGGCATCCTCGGTCTGCACCTCGACCATGCCGACCGCGTCCCCCATCAGGAGAAGCGTCTGCGCATTCTCGATCGGCATCACGACGAACGCCTTGTCGTAATCGTAGACGCCGATCTCGAAGATGGCGGCGACGTCGTAGCTGACGATGCGCGGCACCGTGCCGAACGGCGTCGTCCGCCCGTCCGGGCTGATCAGGCTGATCTGGCCGCCGACGCTGACGCCGAGCGCCTGGGCGAGCCGGCCGCCGATCGCGACGTTGCTCGTCCCCGGCTGCAGCGCCTCGAGGCTGCCGGCGAGCACATTGCCCCGGATCGTGTCGTTGCCCAGGATGTCCTCGCGCTGCATGCCGCGCACCAGCACGCCCTCGACGCGGCCGCTGTGGCTGGCCATCAGGGGCTGCTCGATCAGCGGCACCGCTTCGGTGACCCCCGGCGTCTGCCGCGCCTGGCGCACGATGTCCTGCCAGTTTTCGAGCCGCCCGCCATACCCTTGGACGACGGCGTGGCCGTTCAGGCCGACGATCTTGTCGAACAGTTCGGCGCGGAAGCCGTTCATCACGCTCATCACGATGATCAGCGCCGCGACGCCGAGCATCACCGCGATCAGGCTGATCGCCGCGACCAGGAAGATGAACCCCTCGCCCTTGCCGGGCAGGAGATAGCGCTTGGCGATCATCCTTTCGTAGCGGGAGAGAATCATGACGGGATGCTCCTGCATTCCGTCACCCCGGCGCAGGCCGGGGTCTCGTGGAGACGCGCCGTGACTTCTGGTCCTGAGATCCCGGCCTCCGCCGGGATGACGAGGCGAAACGCCGGGATGACGGGGTGAGACGTACTCACTTCGCCAGCCTCGCCAGCGCGCTCTCCATCGACAGCTCCTCGCGCTCGCCGGTCTCGCGCCGCTTGAGCTCGACGACGTCGCGCTCCAGCCCCTTGGGGCCGACGATCAGCTGCCAGGGCAGGCCGATCACGTCCATCGTCGCGAACTTGGCGCCGCCGCGCTCGTCGCGGTCGTCGTAAAGCGTCTCCACCCCGGCCGCCTCCAGCTTGCGGTAGAGGGCGTCCGCCGCCGTCGTGCAGCCGGTGTCGTCGACGCGCATGTTGATGAGGCCGACCTTGAACGGCGCCACGCTCTCCGGCCAGACGATGCCGCTCTCGTCGTGGCTCGCCTCGATGATCGCACCGACGAGGCGCGAGACGCCGATGCCGTAGCTGCCCATCTGCGGGTGGACCTGCCCGCCCTCCCTGGTCTGGACCGAGAGGCCCATCGACGCGCTGTACTTGGTGCCGAAGGCGAAGATGTGGCCGACCTCGATGCCGCGCCGCGTGCGCAGGCGGTCGGCGGGGACGGGGCAGTCCTCCACCTTGGCATGCTCCTCCTCCTCCATCGCATAGAGGCCGGTGAGGTGGGCGATGGTCGCCGCGTCGGCGGAGAGCAGCTCCTCGCGGCTCACCTCCTCGATCGCCGCGTCGTAGAAGAGCGCGCTCTCGCCGGTGTCGGCGAGGATGTGGAATTCGTGGCTGAGGTCGCCGCCGATCGGCCCGGTCGGCGCCCGCACCGGCACCGCCTGGAGGCCGAGCCGCGCGAAGGTGCGCAGATAGGCGACGAACATCGCCTCGTAGCTCGCCTTCAGCCCCGCTTCGTCGAGGTCGAAGCTGTAGGCGTCCTTCATCAGGAATTCGCGGCCGCGCATCACGCCGAAGCGGGGGCGGACCTCGTCGCGGAACTTCCACTGGATATGGTAGAGGGTGCGCGGCAGGTCGCGGTAGCTCTTGGCGGCGTCGCGGAAGATGGCGGTGATCATCTCCTCGTTGGTCGGGCCGAACAGCATGTCGCGCTCGTGCCGGTCGACGATGCGCAGCATCTCCGGGCCGTAGGCGTCGTAGCGGCCGGACTGGCGCCACAGGTCGGCCGACTGGATGGTCGGCATCAGCAATTCGACCGCGCCGGCCTTGTCCTGCTCCTCGCGCACGATCCGCTCGATGTTGCGCAGCACCTTGAGGCCGAGCGGCAGCCAGGCGTAGATTCCGGCGGCGGTCTGGCGAACGAGGCCGGCGCGCAGCATCAGCTTGTGGCTGACGATCTGGGCGTCCGCCGGCGTCTCCTTCATCACGGGGAGGAAATAGCGGGAGAGGCGCATAGGCTTTGGCTGGTCCGTGGTATCGGCGTCGTGTCCGGGTGTCGCCTGTGCCTCTAGGGGCGGCTCGGCGCCAAGGCAATGGCCGCGCCGGGGCGGCCCCTGTTGCACAGCCGACACAGCATATGACTTAATTGTCGCAACCCGTTGAATTGGGCCGTGACAAGGCTTCGGCCCTACCCTAGCGTCAGCCCTACGAGCAATCGGCAGACAGTCGAGGTTCGGGGAGGCTTCGGCCCCGCATTCCCAAGCGAGGTGGGGATGTGTGCGGGCCGGAACTTCGCAACAAGGGGGTTGGCGAGCGATCGTCACACGGGTGCCCGGGCAGCAATGTCCGGGCACTTGCCGTTTCAGGGCCGGGCATTCCCCGGCGCGGGCACGTTTTCAGGCGCGGAACGGTCGGAACCGCGGCGGCGGGCGACGGGTTGGCCGGCTTTCCCCTTCTCCCGAGGAGCCGCCCGTGACCCCCGACGATCCCACACCCCCCTTCCCCTCCCAGGAGCAGGACCTGCCCGGCGCGACCGGGAAGATGGAGCCGCGGCCCGACCATGGCGAGGAGAGCTACAGGGGCTCGGGCCGGCTCGAGGGCAAGGCGGCGATCGTCACCGGCGGAGACAGCGGCATCGGCCGCGCCGTCGCCATCGCCTTCGCGCGCGAGGGCGCCGACCTGCTGATCAGCTACCTGCCGGAGGAGGAAGAGGACGCGCAGGAGACGCGTCGCTGGATCGAGGAGGCCGGGCGCAAGGCGGTGCTGGTGCCGGGCAGCATCGCCGAGGCCTCCCACTGCCGCGCGATCGTCGACAAGGCCGTGGAGGCATTCGGCCGCATCGACATCCTCGTCAACAACGCCGCCCACCAGCGCACCTTCTCGGCCATTGAGGACATCAGCGACGAGGAGTGGGACCATACGTTCCGGGTCAACATCCACGCCATGTTCTACCTCACCAAGGCGGCGGTGGCGCACATGGGCGAAGGCGGATCGATCATCAACACGACCTCGATCCAGGCCGACAATCCGAGCCGGGAACTGCTCGCCTACGCCTCCACCAAGGGCGCGATCCACAATTTCACGGCCGGGCTGGCGGAGATGCTCGCCGAGCGCGGCATCCGGGCGAATTGCGTCGCGCCCGGGCCGATCTGGACGCCGCTCATCCCGGCGACGATGCCGCAGGAGAAGGTGCAGAATTTCGGCAAGCAGACGCCGATGCAGCGCCCCGGCCAGCCGCGCGAGCTGGCGCCGGTCTACGTGATGCTCGCCTCCGACGAGGCGAGCTACGTCTCCGGCGCGACGGTGGCGGTGACCGGCGGCAAGCCGTTCCTGTGAGGCCCTAGCCCGCCTCCGCCCGCGCCCGTTCCGCCTCCGCGCGGAGGGTGCCGGGCGCCTGCTCCGGCACCATCCACCGGCTCTCGTAGATTTCAACCGTCGCGAAGATCCCCTCGCGAAAATAAGGATCGGCGGCGAGATAGGCGTCGAGCGCCTGGCGATCGGGGAGGTCGAAGACGAACAGGCTGCCGACCATCCGCCCGTCCTCGATCAGCGGTCCGGCATAGACGATCTTGCCCTGCTCCCCCGCGACGAATTCGAGGTGGGCGGCGCGGGTGCGGCGGCGATGATCGCCGTCCTTGTCCTTGCCGATGACGACGAAGTGCATGGGTCTACTCCTGCGGCTGCGGCTGCGGCTGTACGGGCGGCGCCGGCGGCGCCCCGGCGATGGCGCGGGCCTGGACGACGAGGGCGAGCTGCGCCTCGAGCGCGGCGCGCCACTTGTCGCTCTCCGGATCGCCCTGCAGCATGCCCCGCCAGATCCGCTCCGCCTCGTCGAGATCGCCGGTCTCGGCGAGCAGGCGCGCGTAGAAGAAGGACGGCGCGGGATGGTCGGGCGCGATCGTCGCGGCGCGCTTGAAGGCGAGCTGCGAGGCCGGCGTCAGGCCGCCCGCATGGACGGCGAGCGCATAGCCGTAGCCGATCCAGAGGACGAAATTGTCCGGATGCTCGCGGATCGCCGAGCGGATCGCGCCGGCGGCGTCGGCGCTGTTGCCGCGGCGGTGGATGCTCTCGGAGATGGTCAGCCAGCGGTCGGCCGTGTCGAACTGGCCGACGAGGTCGCGGCGCAGCTGCATGAAGCCGGTCTCGGGCAGCGGCCGCGGCGCGATCGCGCGGCTCGACGTGCCCTCCAGCATCGGCCGCCCCTGCCAGGCATAGCCGGCGAGCGCCAGCAGCAAAGCGGCGGCGGTGAGCTGCAGCCCGCCGCGGTCAAGCCGGCCGTAGCGCCAGATCGCCGCGAAGGCGGCGGCGGCGAGGAGGAGGACGATCAGCCAGCCCATCAGCGCGCCTTCCGCCTGAACCGCCCGCGCGCCAGCCACAGGCCCGCGGCGACGAGCAGGAACGGCGCGGCCCAGAGCGGCCAGGTCACGGGCTCGACCGGAGGATCGTAGCTCACCCAATTGCCGTAGCGGTCGATCAGCCAGCCGCGTATCTCGTCCGGCCTCTCCCCGGCGGCGATCCGCTCGCGGACGAGGGCGCGCATGTCGGCGGCCATGTCGGCGTCCGAATCGGCGATCGACTGGCCCTGGCAGACGAGGCAGCGCAGCGTCTCCATCAGCGCCTTCGCCTCCGCCTCCTTGCGCGGATCGTCGAGCTGCGTGTTGGCATAGCGCGCCTGCGGCATGCTCGATTGGGCGAGAGCGGGCCCGGCGAGGAGCAGGGCGGCGGCGGGAAGAAGGATCTTCACTTCGCCGCCTCCCACGCCGCCACGATCTCCGACACATGCTCCGGGCGGATGTCGCCGATATGCTGGTGGCGGATGACGCCTTGGGCGTCGACCACGAACGTCTCGGGCACGCCGGACGAGCCGAGCGCGAACTGGACCTTGCTGGTCGGGTCCGATCCGATCCGCTCGAACGGGTCGCCCCATTCGGCGAGGAAGCGGGCGATGTCTTCGCGCCTGTCGCGGATGGCGATGCCGTCGATCGGGATGCCGGCCCGCTTCAGCGCCTCGAGCTGCGGCGCCTCGGCCTTGCACGGCACGCACCAGCTCGCGAAGACGTTGACCAGCCGCGGGCCGCCGCCCTTGAGGTCGGCCGAAGAGAGCGGCGGGTGGCTCGCCACCGCCGGCTCCAGCGCGAATTCGGGCATGGCCTTGCCGATCATCTGCGAGCGGATGGTGCGCTCCGACGGCGAGTAGAGGCCGAACGCGACGACGATCAGGAAGATCGCGAAGACGGCGAACGGGACCCAGAGCACAAGGCGCTTCATGCCGGTTCCTCCTGCCGCGCGGCGCGGCGGGTGCGCACGACGCGGCCGATGAGGGCGAGGAGCCCGCCGAGCGCGACGAGGATGCCGCCCAGCCAGATCAGGGTGACGAACGGCTTCCACCACAGGCGCAGCTGCCAGCGGCCCTGCTCGTCGGGCTTGCCGAGCACGGTGTAGAGCTGGCCGTTCCAGACCGTGGCGATGGCGGCCTCGCTGGTCTCGGTCGGCGGCGAATTGAAGGTCCGCGCCTGCGGGCGGAGCTCCACCGGGCCGCTGCCCTGGCGGCGGGCGTAGAGGGTCGCCTCCACCGCCGTCCAGTTCGGCCCGGCGACCGGCTCGACCGCCGCGAAGCGCACCGTATACGGCCCCACCTGCGCGGTCTCGCCCGGGCGGGCGGCGACCAGTGTCTCCTTCGTGAACGCGGCTTCCGACGCCATGCCGGCCAGCGCGACCGCGATGCCGAGGTGCGAAATCACCATGCCCCAGATGAAGAGCGGGGTGCGGCGGAGGTTGCGCTTCCACAAGGGCGCCAGGCTCGCCGCGCCGACGCCGAAGGCGAGGACGAGGCCGAGCAGCGGCAGGATGCCGATGCCGGGGACGAGCAGGATGAAGGCGAGGAGCGCGGCCGCGGAGAGCAGGATGGGCAACGCGATCCGTTTCGCCACCTCCTTCAGGCGGTCGCGCCGCCAGCGCAGCAGCGGACCCGCCGCCATCACCGCGACGAGGATCAAGGTGAGCGGACCGGCGGCGGTGTTGAAATAAGGCGGCCCGACCGAGAGCTTGTCGCCGGTCACCGCTTCCACGCCCAGCGGATAGAGCGTGCCGACGAGCACGATCCCGAGGATCGCCGAGAGGAGCAGGTTGTTGGCGACCAACGCGCCTTCGCGGCTCACCGGCTCGAAGGTCGATCCCTCCCGCACCGTCCCCACGCGCAGGCCGAACAAGGCGAGCGCCCCGCCGATGTAGAGGGCGAGCAGGAGAAGGATGAAGGCGCCGCGCCCGGGGTCCACCGCGAAGGCGTGGACGCTGGTGAGGATGCCGGAGCGGACCAGGAAGGTGCCGACCATCGACATCGAGAAAGCGACCACGGCCAGCATCACCGTCCAGGCGCGCAGCCCGTCGCGGGTGGCGAGGACGGTGACCGAGTGGAGCAGAGCGGTGGCGGCGAGCCACGGCATCAGCGAGGCGTTCTCGACCGGGTCCCAGAACCACCAGCCGCCCCAGCCGAGCTCGTAATAGGCCCAGTAGGAGCCGGCGGTGATGCCGAGGGTGAGGAAGATCCAGGCGGCGAGCACCCAGGGCCGCATCGCCCGGGCGAAGGCGGGGCCGACGTCGCGGGTCACCAGCGCGCCGACCGCGAAGGAGAAAGCGATCGAGATGCCGACATAGCCGAAATAGAGGGTCGGCGGGTGGAAGGCGAGGCCGGGGTCCTGCAGCAGCGGGTTGAGCCCCTGGCCCTCGATCGGCGCCGGGCTCAGCCGCGCGAACGGGTTGGAGGCGAACAGCAGGAAGGCG
>JBKBVA010000349.1:0-1796 GCA_046289665.1 Allosphingosinicella sp. | reverse complement strand
CACCCCTCGATCCCCTCCCTTGCAGGGAGGGGAGGTTTTGCGCAGTGCCTCACAACACCCCCTTGGTGCTCGGCACGGCGTCGCCGCTGCCTTCGCGGGCGACGGCCTGGCGCAGCGCGCGGCCGAAGGCCTTGAAGGCGGCTTCGGTCTTGTGGTGGTCGTTCTCGCCGGAGACGCGGACGTGGATGGCGGCCCCCAACGAATCGGCGAGGCTGCGGAAGATGTGCCGCGTCATCTCGGTCGGATAGGCGCCGATGTGGCTCGCCTCGAACGCGGCGTCGAAGACGCTGTAGGGGCGTCCCGACAGGTCGATGAGGACGTGGGCCTCGGTCTCGTCCATGGGGAGCGAGAAGCCGAAGCGGCCGATTCCGCGCCGGTCGCCGAGCGCCTTCGAAAGCGCCTGGCCGAGCGCGATGGCGCAGTCTTCGAGGCTGTGGTGGGCGTCGATCTCGAGATCCCCTTCGCAGGCGAGGGTGAGCGAGAAGCCGGCATGGGCGGCGATCTGATCGAGCATGTGGTCGAAGAAGGGGATGCCGGTGTCGATGCTGCGCGGGGCGGCGCGGTCGAGATCGACGGCGACGGCGATCTTCGTCTCCTTCGTGTCGCGCACCACCTCGCCGCGGCGGGCGGGCTTGCCCTCGGTGGCGACGCCGAGCGCGGCGAGCGCCGCCTGGTTCTCGGCGTCGGTGCCGATGGTGAGCCTGAGGCCTCCCGGCGCGGCATTGGGGCGGAAGCGGACGCGGATGCCGAGCGCGCGCAGCTTCTGCGCCAGCGTCTCCGGCTCCTCCACTTCGAGGAACAGGAAGTTGCCGCCGCCGTTGCGCACCCGCTTCACGAGGGGGGAGGTCTCGAGCAGGGGCGCCAGCCGGTCGCGCTCGGCCTTGATGCGGGCGATCCGCTCGGCATGGAGCGGGCGGCGCGAGGGGGAGAGAGCGAGCAGAGCCGCTTCGATCGACAGGGTCGGCAGCGGGTAGGGCGGCAGAGCGCGCCAGGCGAGGGCGGCGAGCTCCTCGTTCGCGATCAGGCAGCCGATGCGCGCCCCGGCGAGGCCGTAGGCCTTGGAGAGGGTGCGGAGGATCACGAGATTCTCGCGCCGCGCCGCTTCCGAAGCGAGGCTCTCCAGCGCGGAGAATTCTATATAGGCTTCGTCGAGGACGATCAGCGTTTCCGGCAGCGCATCCGCCACCTTCAGCACGTCCGCCGGGTTCACCGGATTGCCGGTCGGATTGTTGGGCGAGCAGATGAAGGCGAGCTTCAGGTTCGCGTCGTCCCGCACCGCCGCCACGAACGCGTCCGGATCGAAATCGAAATCCGCATCGAGCGGCACCTCGATCGTCCGCGCCCCCTGCAGCGCCGCGAAATGGGCGTAGGCCGAGAAAGTCGGCGTGCAGATCGACACCGCATCCTCGCCCGGGCGGCAGAAGGCGCGGACAAGGATATCGATCGCGTCGTCCGCGCCGCGGGTGACGACGAGGTTCAGCGCCTCGACCCCGTAGAGCGCGGCCATCGCGCCGACGAGGCGGGCGGGCTGCGGCTCGGGATAGCGGTTGACCCCGGCCGCGACCGCGCCGTCGAGCAAGGGCGGGAACGGATTCTCGTTGGCGTCGAGCTTGATCGCATCGGGACCGAAGGCGTCGTTCGCCTTGGCCGCGATGTCGAAAGCGGGGAGCGCGAGGATCTCGGGACGGGCAAGGCGGCGGGCGAGGCTGCTCATTCTCCCCTCCCTGCAAGCGAGGGGTCGGGGGCGGGTGCGGGCGCGTCGGCGCCCGCTTGGGGCCTCCGGGGCTCCCGTGCGG
>JBKBVA010000348.1:0-1818 GCA_046289665.1 Allosphingosinicella sp. | reverse complement strand
CGCCTTCGCCGCGGCGAGCACGTCGTCCTTGGTCAGGCGCCCGTCCTTGCCGGTGCCCTTGATGCGGGAGGGGTCGAGATGATGCTCGAGCACGATCCGCCGCACCGCCGGCGAGAGGGTGAGGTGGTTGCCGTCGGTCTCGGCCTCGTCTTCCTCCGCTTCCTCCTCGCGCAGCTCGACATTCTCGCCCGCGCCGGCGGGATTGACCGGGGACTGGGAGGATTGTTCGGCCTTGCCGGCGGCGCCCGCGCCTTCCGCCTCGATCCGGGCGATGACCGCGCCGACCTCGACCGTGTCGCCTTCCGCGACCAGCTGCTCGCCCATGGTGCCGGCGACGGGGGAGGGAACTTCGACGGCAACCTTGTCGGTTTCGAGGCTGGCGATCGGCTCGTCCGCCTTCACCGGATCGCCCGGCGCCTTGAGCCACTGGCCCAGAGTCGCCTCGGTGATCGATTCCCCCAACGTCGGAACGGTTACTTCGCTTGCCATTCTTTTCCCTTCAGCGCCCGGAAGGAGCGCGTGGTTCAACCCGCCTTGCGTTGCGGCTCCGCCTGCCTGCTATGCCCGAGCGCGTCCGCGATCAATGCCGCCTGCTCGGCGGCGTGGCGCCTGGCGAGGCCGGTCGCCGGCGAGGCGGAGGCTTCGCGGCCCGCATAGACCGGCCGGCGCGGCTTCACCCCGGCCTCGACCAGGCACTTTTCGAGCCGCCGGTCGACGAAGGTCCAATAGCCCTGGTTCTTCGGCTCTTCCTGCGCCCAGACAACCTCCTCGAGGTTCCTCATCCGCTTGAGGCGGACGACGAGAGGCTCGTCGGGGAACGGATAGAGCTGCTCGATGCGGACGATCGCGGTGTTGGCGTCGCCCGCCTTGTCGCGCGCGTCCATCAGCTCGTAGGCGATCTTGCCGGTGCACAGGACGAGCCGCTTCACGTCCTCGTCGGCCGGCGGGTTGAGGTCCGAGAGGATGCGCATGAAGTGGCTCTCGCCGCTGAAATCGGCCAGCGGGGAGACCGCCTGCTTGTGGCGGAGCAGCGACTTGGGCGTCATGATGACGAGCGGCTTGCGGAACGGCCGGTGCATCTGGCGCCTGAGGATGTGGAAGTAATTGGCCGGGGTGGTGACGTTCGCCACCTGCATATTGTCCTCGGCGCAGAGCTGGAGGTAGCGCTCGGGCCGCGCCGAGCTGTGCTCGGGCCCCTGCCCCTCATAACCGTGGGGGAGCAGCATGACGAGGCCGTTGGCGCGCAGCCACTTCGATTCGCCGCTGGCGATGAATTGGTCGATGATCACCTGCGCGCCGTTGGCGAAATCGCCGAACTGCGCTTCCCACAGGACCAGCGTGTGCGGATCGGAGAGGGCGTAGCCATATTCGAAGCCGAGCACGCCGAATTCGGAAAGCGGGCTGTCGCGCACCTCGAAGCGGCCGCCGCCTTCGGAGCCGCGGGCGACGTGGCAGAGCGGGATATATTTGTGGCCGTCCTGCTGATCGACCCAGACCGAATGGCGGTGGCTGAAGGTGCCGCGGCCGCTGTCCTGGCCCGAGAGGCGGACCTGATAGCCTTCCTTCACGAGCGTGCCGAAAGCGAGCGCCTCGGCGGTCGCCCAGTCGAAGCCCTGGCCGCCCTCGAACATCTGGCGGCGGGCATCGATGATGCGGGCGAGGGTCTTGTGGACGTTGAGATCGTCCGGGGCAAGGTGGTCTTCGCCCTGACACCAAGGGCGACCGAAGAAGAACTGCAGGCGTACGCCCCGGTTCTGGCCCGGTTCAACGACAGCGCCGCCGATGCCCGTGCCGCCGCCGCCATGGCGCCCCTGGTCC
>JBKBVA010000347.1:0-1840 GCA_046289665.1 Allosphingosinicella sp. | reverse complement strand
GGACGTCGCGGCCTGGTTCGAACACCCCTCTCCCATTTCGGGAGAGGGAGGGGCCCGCCGCGAAGCGGTGGGAGGGTGAGGGAATGACTTCAT
The DNA here is from genome assembly GCA_046289665.1 of Allosphingosinicella sp. Classification (GTDB taxonomy): domain Bacteria; phylum Pseudomonadota; class Alphaproteobacteria; order Sphingomonadales; family Sphingomonadaceae; genus Allosphingosinicella. The sequence goes on along the minus strand of JBKBVA010000347.1, from coordinate 1,747 downwards.
CCGCCGCTTTCCCTCACCCCCCCATTGCTGGCGCAATGGGTCCCTCCCTCTCCCGAAATGGGAGAGGGAAATCTCACGCCTTGGCCACCACGCTCTCCGGCAGGTCCTTGCCGAAGACGCGCTGGTAATATTCGGCCACCAGCGGCCGTTCCGCTTCGTCGCACTTGTTGAGGAAGGTGAGGCGGAAGGCGAAGCCGATGTCGCCGAAGATGAGCGCGTTCTGCGCCCAGCTGATCACCGTGCGCGGGCTCATCACCGTCGAGATGTCGCCGTTGATGAAGCCCTGGCGGGTGAGGTCAGCGACCTTGATCATCCGCTCCACCTCCTGACGGCCGCCCTCATGGTCGTACTCGCCGGACTTGGCGAGCACGATCCGCGCCTCGGTCTCGGCGGGGAGGTAATTGAGGGTGACGACGATGTTCCAGCGGTCCATCTGGCCCTGATTGATCTGCTGGGTGCCGTGATAAAGGCCGGTCGTGTCGCCGAGGCCGACCGTGTTGGTGGTCGCGAACAGCCGGAAATAGGGATTGGGGCGGATCACCCGGTTCTGGTCGAGCAGGGTGAGCTTGCCTTCCGTTTCCAGCACGCGCTGGATGACGAACATCACGTCGGGGCGGCCGGCGTCATATTCGTCGAAGACGAGCGCGGTCGGCGTCTGCAGCGCCCAGGGGAGCAGGCCTTCGCGGAATTCGGTGACCTGCTGGCCGTCGCGCAGCACGATCGCGTCGCGGCCGATCAGGTCGATGCGGCTGATATGGGCATCGAGGTTGATGCGGATGAGCGGCCAGTTGAGGCGGGCGGCGACCTGTTCGATGTGGGTCGACTTGCCGGTGCCGTGATAGCCCTGGACCATGACGCGGCGGTTCTTGGCGAAGCCGGCGACGATGGCGAGCGTGGTGTCCGGATCGAACACGTAGGTCGGGTCGACGTCGGGCACCCTCTCGTCCGCTTCCGAGAAGGCGGGAACCTCCATGTCGCTGTCGATGCCGAACAGGTCGCGCACCTTCACGATCCGGTCGGGCGCGTCCATCACCGGCGTCGCGCGGCTGGCGGGGTTGGCGTTGGCGAGATCCATGTCTTTGACTTTCCGGGCGTCTCTAAGAGGGGTTGGGCCGGCCGCGCCTCTACCGGGACTTGAGCTGCGTATAGGCCTCGATCACCGCCTGCAACGCCTTCTCGTGGCTGCGGTCGCCGCCGTTCCGGTCCGGATGGTAGCGGCGGACGAGATCGGCGTAGCGCTGGCGCAGCGCGCGGCGATCGGCGTCGGCGGCGAGGCCGAGCGTCTTGAGGTGCTTGCGGTCGAGCGGGCTGAGTTCCCGCCCGTCGCGGCGCGGCGGTTCGGGCCCGCCGGCCGCGGCGCGGCGGAAGCGGGCGCCGATCGCGTCGAGGGGATCGGCGAAGTCGGCCCATTTCGGCGGCCGGTCGCCGCCATGGGAGGCGAAGGCGCGGGTCTCGCGGTCCCAGCCGCCATAGGGCGTCTGGGCGGCCTCGATCTCGTCGCTGCTCATCCCCTCGAAATAATTGTAGCCGGCGTTGAACTCGCGGACGTGGTCGAGGCACAGCCAGCGCCACTCGCCCGGCCCGTCGAAGCTCGCCCGGCGGCGCGACGGCGCGCGGAACTCGCCCGGTTCCGCGCAGTCCGGCCAGGCGCATGTCCCCTGCGCCTGCGACCGTCCGTGAAACCTGGTCTGCCGATTACCGCTGCTCGCCACCTGCTGCCTTTCTCCTGCAAACCCCCTATCCCCCC
>JBKBVA010000346.1:0-1888 GCA_046289665.1 Allosphingosinicella sp. | reverse complement strand
GGTCAGCAGGGCCAGCGCGACGACGAGGGTCAGCCCGAGCGACGCCAGGGCGTAACGGCCGAGCGACCAGTTCTTGCCGGTCTGCTGGAGCCGCTGGCGAAGCAGGGCCGGGTTCGGGATGAAGCGCTGCGCCAGCCCGTCGACCTTGCTCTGGTTGCGGTTCTGCAGGATGCGCTTGAGCTGCGCCTGGGCGGCAACCTCGTTCGACTTGCTGTGGCGCTCGCGCACGCTCTCCAGCCGGCGCGACGAAGCACGCGAGGCGGAGGGGCCTTGCATGGCGTAGAAGAGCAGCCCGAGCGTGCCGAGCAGTCCCATCGCCATGATCAACATCATCGAAGTGCCTGGCACCGTCCGTCCTCTACATCCTGGCCGCGGTCACGCCGCGGCGCCTGTCCTCAGGCCGCCGCCTTGGCGTCCTTCGGCTTTTTCGCGACCAGCGATTTCAGGTTGAGCTTGCCGAGCAGCGAGGTCGGCGAATTCTCGCCGTCCTCGGCGCTCTTGCCCTTGTCGTCCTGCCCGTCGACCGTCGCGGTGGTGAGCGCCACCAGCTGGTTGAGCGGCTGGGCGATGCGCGACGCCGTCGCCACCTTGGCGAAGGGCTGGCCGAGCTTGGCCGCCTGCGCCGCCGCCTTGGGCTCGAACGGCAGGACGATGTCGACCTTGCGCTCGATCGACAGCTCGAAATCCTTGCGGCTGATCTCCTGGACGTTCGACACCACCTTGTTGGCGACGACGATCACCCGGGCCTGCGGCGCATTGGCTTTGAGCCAGCTCAGGATGCGGATCGTGTCGCGGGTCGCGGCGAGGGTGAACTCGACGACGAGGAGGACCGCGTTCAGATCCTGGACGAGGTGCGGGTGCTGGACCAGCATCGGGCGCGGCAGATCGAGAATGCCGGCCTCGAAGGCGTTGCGTATCTCTTCCTGCAGCTGGAAATAGGCGGTGCCGTCGGTGATCATCGGCTGGTTGATCGGCGCTTCGGCGGAGAGGACCGACAATTTCTCGTTGGCCCGCACCATCGCGCGCTCGATGAACAGCCCGTCGATGCGGCTCGGATTCTCGATCGCGTCGGTAAGGCCGCGCCCCGGCTCGAGATCGAGCGCCAGAGCGCCGGTCCCGAAATGGACGTCGAGGTCGAGAAGGGCGGTCGAGCGGCCGGCCTTATCGCCCATCAGCCAGGCGACGGACGTGGCGACGGTCGAGGCGCCGACGCCGCCGCGCACGCCGATGACGGCGGCGGTGACGTGCGGCTTCTCGGCCGTATTCTCGGTGACGCGCGGCCCGGAGATGGTGAGCTGGGCGTGGGCGAAGGTGTCGCGCAGCTGGTCCGGCGTGAACGGCTTGAGCAGATAGTCCTGGAGCCCCGACGCGATCAGGTCGCGGTAGAGCCGCACGTCGTTGACCTGCCCGGCGGCGATCACCACCGTGCCGGGCTCGCAGACCTCGGCGAGCGCGTTGATGTCGTTCAGCGGATCGCCCGATTCAGAGAGGTCGACGAACAGGATCGCCGGGCTCGCCGAGACCGACAGGGTCTGGACCGCGTTGCGCAGCCCGCCCTTGTTGACCTTTTCGGGCGCCCAGCCATGCTCGACGGCCACCGGCCGCAGCAATTCGGCCGTCGCGTCGTCGCAGACGAAGGCGGTGAACGGATCGCGCAGCGCGGGCGCGCGGCCTCCATTGAACGGCGCGTTCATCAGTTGCCCCCCCTGGTCACGGTTTCCTTGAGCCCCTTGGTCCCGGTCGGCGGGGTCTCGCGATAGACTTTGATGGCCTTCGATGCGGTGCTGGCATCGCCGATGCCGCTCCCCTCCTGGCCGAGGACCAGGTCGGAAGGATCGGCGATCATCGCCGCAAGGTTGGTGTTGACCGCGCAGCCGTAGCCGGGGGA
>JBKBVA010000345.1:0-1889 GCA_046289665.1 Allosphingosinicella sp. | reverse complement strand
GCCTATTCCACCATCAGCCATCTCGGGCTCATCGTCCTGCTGCTCGGGCTCAAGAGCGAATTGGCGCTGGTCGCGGCGATCTTCGCCCGCCTCGGCATCCGCGCCGGCGCGCCGGCGGACGACAGCCGCTTCCTCATAGCCCTCGAGACCGCGCTGGCGCAGAAGACGGTGGAAATCGACCGCTTCTTCTTCGACTGGCGCGGCGGACGGCGGCGCGGCCCCTCTCCCGCCGATACCGCTTATGCGGCCGAGGCCTTCGCGCCGGTGCGCGAGGCGCTGGCGGGCCGTGAAGCGGTGCCGGGCGCGCTCGATCATCCTTATTGGTCGGACGAGGCGCCCTGCTCGATGCACATGGGCGAGGTGGAGGCGATCTGGAGCCGGATCGACGAGGCCGACGACTGGTCCGCGCTCCACGCCAAGGTCGCCGCCGTGCGCCGGATGGGCGACGCGATTCGCGGCGGCGCTTGACCGGCACGAGCGAAAGTGGTGGTGGAGCCGCTATGGCGACATTGAGTTCGATCGAACCCGCAACCGGTGCGACGCTCTGGACCGGCGAGTCCTGCGACGTGGAGGCCGAAGTCGGCCGCGCGCGCGGGGCCTGGGCAGCCTGGGCGGCACGCCCGCTCTCGGTCCGCATCGAGACCCTGCGCCGCTTCGCCAACACGGTGCGCGGCAAGAAGGAGGAATTCGCCGACCTCATCGCCCGCGAGACCGGCAAGCCGCTCTGGGAAAGCGCGACCGAAGTCGACGCCGTCGTCAACAAGGTCGACATTTCGGTCAGCGCCTATTCCGAACGCACGTCGCAGCGCCGGCTGGAAGGCGCGCTCGGCGCCCGCGTCGCGGTCCGGCACAAGCCGCACGGCGTGCTGGCGGTGCTGGGGCCGTACAACTTCCCCGCGCACCTTCCCAACGGGCACATCGTGCCGGCGCTGATCGCCGGCAATGCGATCGTCTTCAAGCCGTCCGAGAAGACGCCGGCGGTCGGCGCCTACCTCGTCGAGCGCTTCCACGAAGCGGGCGTGCCGGAGGAGGTGTTGCGCTGCCTGCAGGGCGGACCCGACGTCGGCAAGGCGCTCGCCGCCCATCCCGGGCTCGACGGGCTGCTGTTCACCGGCTCGGCGCGCGCCGGGCTGGCACTGCACCGCCAATATGCGGAGACGCCGCAGAAGATCCTCGCGCTCGAAATGGGCGGCAACAATCCGCTCGTCGTATGGGATGCGCCGGACGTCTATGCGGCGGCGGTGATCGCGGTCCAGTCCGCCTTCATGAGCGCCGGCCAGCGCTGCACCGCGGCCCGGCGCCTGATCGTCCGCGACGGCGCGCACGAGGAGCTGGTCGAGGCGATCCGCAAGCTCGCCGACCGCGTCATCGTCGACCACCCCCACGCCAATCCGCCGCCCTTCATGGGGCCGGTGATCGACAACCAGGCGGCCGACCAGCTCCAGGAGGCGTTCCTCGACCTGATGATCAAGGGCGGGCGGCCGATCAAGCATCTCGACCGGCCGGTCGAGGACCTGCCCTTCCTCACCCCCGCCATCATCGACGTCACCGACGTGCGCGAGCGGCCGGACGCGGAATTGTTCGGTCCGGTCCTCCAGCTCATCCGCGTGCCCGATTTCGACGCCGCCGTCGCCGAGGCGAACGACACGCGCTACGGCCTCGCCGCGTCGCTGATCGGCGGCAGCCCGGAACTGTACGACCGCTTTTGGGCCAATGTCCGAGCCGGCGTCATCAACTGGAACAAGCCGACCAACGGCGCCCCGTCCAACGCCCCGTTCGGCGGTCTCGGCCTCTCCGGCAACCACCGGCCGAGCGCCTATTATGCCGCCGATTATTGCGCCTATCCGGTGACCAGCTCCGAAGCCGAGCAGGCGCGCGCCTCGATCGGC
>JBKBVA010000344.1:0-1947 GCA_046289665.1 Allosphingosinicella sp. | reverse complement strand
GGCCGGCGCAGCCTCTCCGCATGGCTCGAGGAAAAGGGCTGGGCGCTCTGAGCGCCCGGCCGCCGGGCGGCTTCTAGCCTAGATCGAGAAGCTGGATCCGCAGCCGCAGCCCGAGGCGGCGTTCGGGTTCTTCACCTGGAAGGCCGAGCCGCCGAGCGATTCGACATAGTCGACGGCGCCGCCGCGGACGAGATCGTGGGTCATTTCGTCGACGACGAGGGTGACGCCGTCCTGCTCGGCGGCGAGATCCTCGCTCTCGATTTCGTCGGCGAGGCCGAAGCGGTAGCTGAAGCCGGCGCAGCCGCCCCCTTCCACCGCGAGGCGCAGGATCGGCGGCTTGCCCTGGCGCGCGGCAATGGCCGCGACGCGGGCGGCGGCGGCGGGGGTGAGCGCGATGTCGGGTGCCTGGGCCATGGCGCCAAGATAGGCGCGGCGGCGCCCCGTCACAAGCGGCCCCCGCCCCCAGGCCGCCCTTGTGCCCCGGCCCCCTTCCCGCCATATGGCGGCCATCCCCGGCAGGAGCGGCACGAAGCGATGAAAACCCGCGTCTACATCACCTTGAAGAACGGCGTCCTCGATCCGCAGGGCAAGGCCATCCACCACGCGCTGGAAGGCCTCGGCTTCAGCGGCGTCAACGACGTGCGCGCCGGCAAGCTGATCGAGCTCGACCTCGACGAGGGCGTCGGCGAGGCCGACGTCGAAGCGATGTGCCGGAAGCTCCTCGCCAATACGGTGATCGAGAATTACCGGATCGAGCGGGGCGCGGAGGGCGCCGCGTGAAGAGCGCCGTCATCGTCTTTCCCGGCTCCAATTGCGACCGGGACATGCTGACCGCGCTGGAGCTGGTGACGGGGCGCGAGCCGCTGCGCATCTGGCACCGCGAGACCGAGCTGCCCGACGGCCTCGACCTCGTCGCCGTCCCCGGCGGCTTTTCCTACGGCGACTATCTGCGCTCCGGCGCGATGGCGGCCAATTCGCCGGTGATGCGCAGCGTCCGGGAGGCGGCCGAGCGCGGCGTCGCGGTGCTCGGCGTCTGCAACGGCTTCCAGATCCTCACCGAAGCGGGCCTTCTTCCCGGCGCGCTGATGCGCAATGCCGGCATCCGCTTCGTCTGCCGCGACGTGGCGCTCCGGGTCGAGAACGACCGCTCGCTCTTCACCCGCGGCTACAGGGCCGGCGAGGAGGTCGTGTTCCCCGTCGCGCACCATGACGGCAACTACCAGGCCGACGAGGCGACGCTCGACCGGCTGGAAGGCGAAGGCCGCATCGCCTTCCGCTATGCCGGGGAATGCAACGGCTCGGCGCGCGACATCGCCGGCATCGTCAGCGCGCGCGGCAACGTGCTCGGCATGATGCCCCATCCGGAACGCGCGGTGGAGCCCGCCCACGGCCGCGAGGACGGGCGCCGCCTTTTCGAGGGACTGCTCGAGACGGTCTCCTGATTCCGGTCAGCTTCCCGAAAGACAGACGTTTGTAAGAAAACGCCGACCGCTTTTCGGGGACCGCCTTGCCCGCTCACATGCTTCGCTTCCTGCTGATCGGCCTGTCGCTGGGCGCGGCGACGGCGGCGCGCGCGCAGGAGGGCGCGCCGATCGTCCAGATCCCGGCCGAGGCGCTGGCGCAGGACGCGGCCGAATATGCGCGGCACAACAAGGTCCCCCTCGCCGAGGCGATGCGCCGGCTCGTCGCCCAGGAGGAGACGGTCGCGGCGACCGACGAGATTGCGCGGCTCTACCGCCACCGCCTCGCCGGCATCGCGATCGAGCATCATCCCGACTATCGCATCGTCGTCCTCCTCACCGGCACCGAGCCGGTGACGGCGCCGATGGCGGGGATGGTGGTGTCCGTCGATGTGGCGGTGGGTGAGGAGATCCGGCCGGGCGCCACGATCGCCGTGCTGGAAGCCATGAAGATGGAGCATGTCATCGCGGCGCCGTCCGGCGGCAT
>JBKBVA010000343.1:0-1949 GCA_046289665.1 Allosphingosinicella sp. | reverse complement strand
CCTGCGCGACGCCGGCTATATCGCCGCGGTGGAGGTGCCGGAGCAGCGGATCGAGAACGGCGTCGTCCAATTCCGAGTGCTGATGGCCAAGCTGGTCGGCCTCCGAGTGCGCGGGGACGCCGGGCGCAATGAACGACTGATCGCGCGTTATCTCGAGCCGCTGACGACCCAGGAGGTGTTCAACACGAGGGTCGCCGAACGCTACCTGCTGCTCGCCGGCGACCTGCCGGGAACCAACGTTCGCCTCGCGCTCCGCCCCGCTGGGACGGTCCCGGGCGAAGTGGTCGGCGAAGTGACGATCGTCCGGCTGCCGGGCATCATCGACCTCAACCTGCAGAATTATGGGTCCGAATCGGTCGGGCGCGGCGGCGCGCTTCTGCGCGCGCAGGTCTATGGCCTCACCGGGCTCGGCGACCGCACCACGATGGCCTTTTACAGCACAGCAGATTTCGTGGAGCAGCGGACGCTGCAGCTTGCCCACGACTTCCGGGTCGGTGGCGAAGGGCTGCAGATCGGCGGCCAGTTCACCTACAGCTGGGCCGAGCCGCAGCTGTTCGACCCTGCGCTCAACATTGAATCGCGAACGCTCTACGCCACTCTGGAAGCGAGCTATCCATTCGTTCGCACGCTTCGCTCGACAGTGCGGGGAACTGTCGGCGTGGACCTCGTCGATCAGGAGGTGGACTTCGCCGACCTCCCGTTCAGCGAAGATAAGCTGCGAATCCTGTTTGCGCGTCTCGGCTTCGAGGCAGTCGCGCCGCGCCGGGCGCGGGAGCCGATCGATCCGCTGGGACCACGCTGGCGGCTCGAGGCCGGCCTGGAGGTGAGGCAAGGTCTTCCCGGCCTCGGCGCAAGCGATGGCTGCAACGCCGATTTCTCGGACTGCACGGCGCCCGGCGAAGTGCCGCCGAGCCGCCTCGAGGGCCGTCCCGACGCCACTGTGCTGCGGGCCGAGGCGAATGGCGATCTGCGCTTTATGCCCAATGTGAGCTTCTATCTGGGCGGGGTGGCTCAAATGGCGACCGCCCCGCTGTTCGCCTTCGAGGAATTCTCCGCCGGCAACTATACGGTCGGGCGCGGCTACGATCCCGCGACCATCGCCGGCGACGATGGCGCGGGCGTCCAGGCGGAACTTCGCTTCGGCCGCCTCGCGCCGCAATCCGAGGACGATCTCGCGGTCCAGCCCTATCTGTTCTTCGACGCCGCCTGGGTCGGCAACGAGGACCAGGCCGCTCTGGTCGGCTTCGGTGACGAGCTCCAGTCGGCCGGCGGCGGAATACGCGCGATCTGGGGCAATCGCGCCCAGGCCGACGTCACCCTGGCGGTGCCGCTGACCCGCGCCGGCTTTCTCGCTGAGACGCCGGATCCGCGCTTGCTCATCTCGTTCACCACAAGGCTGTGGCCATGGAGGACACGATGATCCTCGCTCGCGCTCCCGAATTGTCCCGCCGCGTCCGCTCCGCCCGGCGCCTGCTGATGATCGGATGCGCGGCGGGGGCGGTGCTGGCGTCGGGCGAGGCCCCAGCCCAATCGTTCGACGCGACCCCGACCGTCACCCATGGCAGCGCCACCATCACCACGCCGCCGGGCCAGACCAACGTCAACGTGGCCTCGCCAAGCGCAGTGATCGTGTGGCGGCCGCTCAAATTCGGTGACCCCGTCATCTTCCAGCCGGCTGGCACCACGGCGACGTTCACCGGTGTACCGGGATTCGCCGTCTTGAACCGGATCCTTGCCCAAGGCCGCGTGCAATTCGACGGGACTGTGCTGAGCCGGGTCGGCTCGGTCCCTGGCGGCACGGTCGCCTTCGCGGCGCCCAACGGCATCATCATCGGCGGCACTGCTGTGTTCGATGTCGGCCGGCTCATCCTCACCACCCTCGATCCGGTCGTGTCTCCTTCGGGCCAGTTCATCGATGCGACGGGCGCGATTGATTTCCAGCCCGGCGT
>JBKBVA010000342.1:0-1964 GCA_046289665.1 Allosphingosinicella sp. | reverse complement strand
CCTCGAGCCGCTCGATCCGGAACCCCTCTTCCCCGCTCCGCCGGGGGTCAGGCCTGGCCGGGGCCGCAGACGGTCGGCCGGCTTTCGCCCGGCCGCCACGGGGCGGCGAACTGGATCGCCTCGAGACGCTCGAACCCTTCGCGGGTGCGGGCGAGGAAGCGCCGCAGGCGGGTGAAGCTGTTGTCCTTCATGGTCGTTCTCCCGAGGGGGCGCACGCCGGTCAGGCGGCGGCGCCGGTGAAGGTGACGAGGGTGAGGCCGACGGCGGCGGTGGCCGCGATCAGCTGGGCGGGCACGGCGCCGGCGCGCAAGCGGGGCAGTTTCGCCGCGAGGCCGGCGAGGGCCCGGTCCACACCGGCCGAGAAGGCCTGGTGATGGGCGGTCCAGACGTGGCTGTCGATTTGGTCGCGCATTTTATCGATCCTTCCCTGGTTCGCCGCGTGGTGCCGCGGCCGTGGCACAGAAATAGGAGAGGGAAGGGCGATGCGTCCAACTAAAGGCTTGCAGCAGGTGACAAGGCAGCCTTATCAACTCCAATCATGCGCCGCCTCCCGCCCCTCGCCGCCGTCAAGGTCTTCGAAGCCGCCGCGCGGCACGAGAATTTTACCGCCGCCGCGGCCGAGCTCGGCATGACGCAGGCGGCGGTGAGCTATCAGGTGAAGCTGCTCGAGGAGCGGCTGGGCCTGCCGCTCTTCCTCCGCTCGAAGCGGCGGGTGACGCTCACCGAGGCGGGGCGGCGGGTGGCGCCGCCGGTCTCCGGCGCCTTCGACGCGATCGCCGAGGCCTTTGCCGGGCTGGTCGACGAGGACGAGAGCGTGCTGGCGATCAGCACCACCCACACCTTAGCGTCGAACTGGCTGGCGGCGCGGCTCGGCGCCTTCCAGATCGCGCGGCCGGAGCTGGCGGTGCGGCTGCAGACCTCGAACGCGATGGTCGATTTCGCGCGCGACGAGGCGGACGTGGCGGTGCGGATGGGGCGCGGGCCCTGGGAAGGGCTGCGCTGCCACTTATTGTTCGAAATGCATTCGGCGCCGCTGTGCACGCCCGACTTCGCCGAACGCCACCGCCTGCGCGCGCCCGCCGACATCCTGCGCGTGCCGCGGCTGACGCCGTACGACCCCTGGTGGCCTGCCTGGCTCGCCGCCGCGGGGGTGGCCGGAGAAGCCGGGGCGGCGCGCGGCATCCGGCTCGATTCGCAGGTCGCCGAAGGCCATGCCGCGCTCGCCGGCCACGGCATCGCCATGCTGACGCCCCTGTTCTGGCGCGCCGAGCTCGCGGCGGGCCGGCTGGTCCAGCCCTTCCCGCTCACCGTCTCGGAGGGGCGCGGCATCTGGCTCGTCTATCCCGAGCACAAGCGCGGTCGCGCCAAGATCCGCGCCTTCCGCGACTGGCTGCTCGGCGAGGCCGAGGCGGAAGCGGCGCCCGCCCCGGCCCCCGCCGTCACGCCGCCGGCGTGACCTCGGCCTCGCGGCGGGAATCGACGCCCGGGAAGCGGCGGCGCAGCCAGCGCCAGAGCAGCCAGATGGCGAGCAGGATCGCGGCGAAGGGGAGCAGGGTCACGGCGAGGACGAGGATCACCGTCAGCGCATCGATGAAGTTGCTCTCGGCCCGGTCGACCGCGCGTCCCAGCGGACCCTTCGTGTCGCCGGCGCGGTAGCGGAACAGGACGGGCGTGCGGGCGAGCATCTCGCGCCGCTCGGCCTGGGCGGCGTCGCCGCCGCGCAGCGACTGGCGCAGATTGGCTGCCTGGTTCTGCAGCTCGGCGCGTTCCGAGGCGCCGAGGCCGCGCTGGGCGAGCCGTGCCTCGATCCGCTCCAGCTCCTCGCGCATCTGCGCCTGGCTGCGGCCGGCGGCCGCGATCTCCCTGCCGACGTCGGTGCCGGTGATCTCGGCATGGGTGAGCAGACCTTCCGCCTGCGTCACCGCCTCGATGCCCTGGCGGCCGAAGGCGCGGGCGATGGCGGG
>JBKBVA010000341.1:0-1985 GCA_046289665.1 Allosphingosinicella sp. | reverse complement strand
GATGTCGAGCCGGGTGAAGAGGTCGACCGGGCCCTTGGACCGCAGGCCCCGGGTCAGCCTTCGTGTCAGCGTGCCGAGCTTCTCGCCCAGCGTCGCGTGCTCGGTGAGCGTTGCGCGCGGCTCGATGTAGCTGCGGTCGTAGCGGGCGGGGTCGATCTCGGCCGCAAGGCCCATCGCCTCGCTGTCGGCGCCGAACAGCTCCAGATATGTCTCGACGAAGGCCGGCGAGTTGATCCAGCCGTCAAACGCTGCCCAGGCCTCCGAGCGGGCGATGAGCGCGTCGTAGGCGGTATCGCCGCGGTAGATGTCGAAGCCGGTGCCCTTGCCCGCGCGGCTGCCGACGCTTCCGGTCTCGCTGGCGGCCGCCTCGAAGTCTCCGCCGTCCGGCCAGTCCGCCTTGAGCGCTTCGTAGAGACCGTCGGGCAGCAGCCTGGACGTGACCAGGTGCGGAAACGGCGACGAACGGACATCCGACCGGCTGATCTGGAGCATGCCCCCCTCCAAACCGACTTCTTCATAGCCGAAACATGTTACCGTTGAAAGAGGCGCGGCGCGGGTGCGACCTTGCCGCCGGGCGCGTGGAGCGGCATGGACGTCCCATGCCTGAAACGCCCGTCACGCGCCGGCGCGACCTTCTCGTTGCGGCCGCCGTCGCTCCGCTTGGCCTTCTTCCGCCCTCGCCGGGATTTGCCATGGACCAGCGCGCCACGCCGACCGCCCCGCTCGCCCGCCGCGTCGATCACGTGACCCGGATGCACGGTCGCAGCGTGCCCGACCCCTATCGCTGGCTGCGCGACCCCGGCTACCCGAAGGTGACGGACCCGGAGATCCTCGCCTATCTCGAGGCCGAGAATGCCTATCGCGAGGCCCGCATGGCCGGCTCCTCCATGCTCGAGGAGGCGCTGTTCGAGGAACTGAAGGGCCGCATCAGGGAGGACGACGAGAGCGTTCCCTACCCGGACGGCGATTTCCTCTACTGGTGGAAGTTCGAGCCCGGCGCCCAGTACCGCGACTGGTACCGGCGGCCGCGGGAAGGCGGCGAGGCCGTGCGCATCCTCTCGGAACCCGCGCTTGCGGACGGCAAGGCCTACTTCCGCCTCGGAGCCTTCGCGGTCTCTCCGGATGGCCGGCTGCTGGCCTGGTCGGCTGATACCAGCGGCGACGAGCGCTTCGAGCTCAGGATCCGCGACCTCGCCTCGGGGCGGGACATCGTGACGGTCGCGCCCGACAGCCTGGGCCAGCCGGTGTGGACCGCCGACTCGAAGGGCCTGGTTTGGACGCAGGCGAGCGCCGAATGGCGGCCCGACCGCGTGCGGCTCTACCGGCTGGGCAGCGCGCCGGGCAATGACCCAGTCCTTCACAGGGAAGAGACGACGCGCTGGGTCTCGGTCGACTCCACCCAGGACCGGCGCTTCCTCCTGATCGTGACGAGCGAGTCGGGCGCGAACGACGTGCGCCTGCTGGATGCTGCCAACCCCGAAGGCCCGGCGCGGCTGGTGCGGCCGTTTCAGCCGGGCCTGCGCTATTCGGTGGACAGCCGGGGCGATACGCTGTTCATCCTCGCCAACGACACGCACCCCAACTTCCGCCTTGCGACCGCGCCTGTCGCCGAGCCCGGCCGCTGGACCACGATGATCGAGGGATCGCAGACGCGGTATCTCCGCGGGCTCGTCGCCTTCACATCCTATGTCGCGCTCGAGGAACGGGAGAACGGGATCGACCAGGTGACCCTCCTCTTCCCGGATGGCGGCGTGCGCCGGGTGGAATTCCCCGAAGCCGTGCGCACCGCCTCGCTCGGGACCAATGCCGAGCCCGACGCCCCGGTGCTCCGCCTCGGCTATTCTTCGATGGTCACGCCGGAGACGGTCTACGACTATGACGTGGCCGCCGACCGGCTGACGGTGCGCAAGGTGCAGGAGATCCCCTCGGGCTACGATCCCTCCCGCTACGCGAGCGAGCGGCTGATGGTGACGGCGCGCGACGGC
>JBKBVA010000340.1:0-2011 GCA_046289665.1 Allosphingosinicella sp. | reverse complement strand
GGGAGAAATCGACGGCGCCGTCCGTGGCTGAGGCCATCCGGGTCGCCCGCGAGGCGCTGGTCAGGATGGCGCCGCCGCAGCCGCCGCGCAGGCCGGAGGCGCCCCATGCCCCCCGCGCCCCGCGGCCCCGCTTTTCAGTCAAGGAGCTCTTCCCGATGGGAGGCATTTTTTCCAGGACCCGCGACATCGTCGCCGCCAATTTCGCCGATCTGCTCGACAAGGCGGAAGACCCGGCGAAGATGATCCGGATGATCATCCTCGAGATGGAGGAGACCCTGGTCGAGGTCCGCGCCTCCGCCGCCCGGATCATCGCCGACCAGAAGGAGCTGCGCAGCCAGGTCTCGAAGCTCGACCGCATCCGCGACGGCTGGGTCGAGAAGGCCGAGCTGGCCCTGTCCAAGGGCCGCGAGGATCTCGCCAAGGCCGCCCTCGTCGAGAAGCAGAAGGTCGCCGAGCTCGCCGAGAGCCTCGCCGCCGAAGTCTCCTCGCTCGACGATGCGCTGCGCGCTTCCGAGGTCGACATCGCCAGGCTGCAGGCCAAGCTGCGCGAGGCGCGCACCCGCCAGAACGCGATCCAGACCCGGCTCGAGACCGCCCACAACCGCACCCGGCTGCGCGAAATGTATGCCGGCCCCAAGGTCGAGGACGCCTTCTCGCGCTTCGCCGTGCTGGAGCGTCGCGCCGATCTCGCCGAGGGCGAGGCCGAGGCGCTCGCCCTCGCCGCGCCGCCCAAGACGCTCGACGAGGAAATCTCCGAGCTGCGCAACGCCGAGAAGGTCGATGCCGAGCTCGAGGCGCTGAAGGCCCGGCTCGCCGGCCGTCCGGAGGCGTGAGCGATGGGATCGGAGATCATCATCGTCCCGGCCATCGTTCTCGGCCTGCCGTGGATCATCTTCCACTACATCACCCAGTGGAAGAAGACCGCCTCGATCTCGGTCGAGGACGAGAAGCTGCTCGACGAGCTGCACGACATTGCCCGCCGCCTCGACGACCGCGTCTGCACGGTCGAACGCATCCTGGCCGCGGAAAACCCGAACTGGCGCTCCATCGCCTGCGATCCCGTCGCGGCGCCGCTGGAAAGCCTCAGCGAAACCAGGAGGATCACATGAAGCGTTTCACTCTCGACCGGCGCAACGGCAAGATCATGGGCGTGTGCGCCGGCCTCGCCCGCTACTTCGGCTGGAACGCGAACTGGGTCCGCCTCGGCGTCGTCGCGGTGACCCTGCTCGGCGCCTTCCCCTGGACGCTGATCGCCTACGGCCTCGCCGCCTGGCTGGCGAAGGACAGGCCGGCGGGGGCCTTCGGCGACGACCGCCCGGTGGCGCGCACCTCCACCTATGCGCTCAAGCAGTCGATGACCGACATCGACCGCCGCATCGCCGAGGTCGAGACCTACGTCACCAGCCCGAACGACCGGCTCGCCCGGGAAATCGAAAGCCTGCGCTGAAGACGCAGGGCGCGAACGAGGAGGAACCTTGAGATGAGCGAACCCACGACGATGATGGCCATGGCCGGCTTCGCCTTGGCAGGCCTTGCGATGCTGCTCTTCGCCGGGCTCAGCGCCTGGCGCGGATGGCTCGATCTGCGGCGGATGGAGCTGGGCGGCGCCCGCGGCTCCGGCGAGGCCGCGACCGCCGCCGCCGGCGCGGCCGGATCGATGGCCGAGCTGATCGAGCTGGCGGACCTGCGCGAACGCATCCGCAAGCTCGAATCGATCGCCGCCTGCGTCGACCTGTAGGAAGGGCGGGGGCCCTTGGGAGAGTTCCGGCGGGATCAGCCCCCGCCGAGGCTCTCCTTCCGCGTCGCCCCGCCGGCCCGGTCGATGACCCAGAGGTCGCCGTAATCGGCTTCGCTGAGGTCCGCCGGGCGCGCGCCGCCGAGCCCCGCGACGATCTCCGGCACCGTGTCCGGGAGGGCCGGCAGCTCCAGGGCGAAGTCGGGCGTGCGCTGCATCTCCCGCCACCCCCAGATCGCGGCCACCGCGACGATGAGCAGGGCCAGCGCCCACACG
>JBKBVA010000033.1:0-14498 GCA_046289665.1 Allosphingosinicella sp. | reverse complement strand
GGTGCGGCGGGGCGCGGGGCGGCCGGACGCGCCGGCTCCGCGAGCGGCTGCGTCTGGGGCGGGGCCGTCTCGGCCGGCTCGCTCCGCGCGGGCGGGGGCGTTTCGGCGGGCGGCGTGGTGCGCTGGCCGGGGAGCTGGAAATCCTTCAGCGCCGGCGGCCCGACCGTCTCCGCTTTCTGCGCCTCCTGGGCGAGCGCGCCCGCGCCGCCCGAAGCGGCGAGACAGAGTGCGATGGCGGCGGCCCTGAGGCCCCGGCGGGTGGTCAACATGTCAGGTGGAGATCCCCAAAATCCCGAGCGGCTCCTTTACGCGCTGCGCAAGCGCCGAGTCTAGCGGGGGAAGGGGGAATGGGGGATGAACGGCGCGGGGCTGTGGCCCCGCTGCATCGCCGCCCGTGCCGGTGAATGGCTATGCATGTCCCGGCGGCGGCCCTCTGCGGCGCCGTGCATGATCATGCACCCGCCGGCATGGCCATGCGTCAGGCGTAGAAGCTCTGATAGCCGACGACGAGCACGATGAAGGTGGACGCGGCGGAAGCGAAGAAAGCGCGGAGCGGGGTCATGGCGATGCCTTTGTTCATGATGCCGCTTCTTCTGCCGCGCGCCCGTGTCGCGACGATGCCGCGCCAGGAGGGAAATTGTGTCGATTGTGTCTGTTGCCGCCCGGCTCAGGCGAGGGCGCGCTCGACCAGCTCTTCGGCGTCGAGGCCGAGGCGGCGGATCTGCTCGGCGACGGCCGGCCAGCGCTCGTCGAGGAAGGCTCGGCGCTCCGCTTCGAGCAGCCGGCGTCCGGCGCCCTCGGCGACGAACATGCCGACGCCGCGCCTGACCACGATCAGCCCTTCGTCCTGGAAGGTCTGGTAGGCCTTGGCGACGGTGAGCGGGTTGGCGCCATGCTCCGCGGCGAGGCTGCGCACGGAGGGCAGGGGATCGCCGTCGCGAACCTCGCCGTCGAGGATCATCGCGGCGATCGTGTCGCGGAGGCGGAGGTAGACGGGACGTTCTTCGGCAGCCATTGCGCTGTAGTGTCCTAATACAGTCGGGGGGTCAAGGTTTATCCGTCGCCCCGGCGAAGGCCGGGGCCTCGGCGCGGAAGAGGCGCCGCTTCCTTCAACTCCACGAGATCCCGGCCTTCGCCGGGATGACGAGGGTGGTTCAGCCCGCTTTCGGCGCCCATGTCTCCACAACCGAATCCAGTTCCGGCCGCAGCCGCTCCTCCAGCGTTCCCGCCGCGGTTCCGAGGAAGAGGAAGCCGGCGACCCGCTCCGGCGCGCGGCCGCCCAGCGCTTCGAGCACCGCGTCCGAATAGGCCGCCCAGCCGGTGACCCAGCCGCCGGCGAAGCCCATGGCATGCGCGGCGTGGAGGAGGTTCATCGCGGCGGCGCCGCAGGAAAGCTCCTGCTCCCACAGCGGGATCTTCGGGCTTTCCTTGGGCGAGGAGAGCACGACGACGAGTTCGGGCGCCTGGTTGGCGAAGATGTGGGCGGCCTCGATCTCGAGCCGCCCCGCCTCCGGCCGGCCGGCGCGGTAGGCGGCCTCGAGCATGTCGCCGAAGGCCGCGCGATCTTCCTTGCGGACGTGGACGAAGCGCCACGGGGCGAGCTTGCCGTGATCCGGCGTGCGCGCCGCGATCGCCAGGATCTCGCGCAGCTGCGCCGCGTCGGGGCCGGGTTCGGCGAGGTCGCGGGGCCGCGACGAGCGGCGGGTGGCGAGATAGGCGGCGAGCGAGGAGGTGTCGTTGAACATGGGCCGCGCGCTACCAGAGCGGGGCAGCGCCAACAATCCGCTTCCCTTCGCGGATCGCGGCGCTAGTGTGCGCCGCGTCCAGGCGCCCGGCCAGAGGCGCCGCACCCGGGAGTGATGCGCCATAGCCAGTGATTCGGCCCCCGCCGGCCTCCTCCCGGATACCCTCGCAGCACCAGCAAGCCGCGCATCGCGCGCGCTTCGACAAACCGGGACGAAAAGACACATGCGATCCACCACCATAGCGGCCCTGCTCGCGGGCGCCTTGCTCGCAGGCTGCGCCGAGAACAGCGCGCCGCCCGCCAGCGCCTCCAGCCAGCAGGCCTCCGCCCCGCGCGAGAACCCGCTGTCGCGCGATCCCTATCCCTCCACCTACCGCGCCTATCCCGGCGTGGTGACGGCGCTGACCGGCGCCACCGTGTTCGACGGCGAGGGCCGCCGGATCGACAACGGCACGGTGGTGTTCGGCGACGGCAAGGTCCTCGCGGTCGGCGGGCCGGACACGGCGATCCCCGACGGCGCCACCCGGATCGACGCCGCGGGCAAGTGGGTCACCCCCGGCATCATCGACATTCACAGCCACCTCGGCGACTATCCGTCCCCCTCGGTCGAGGCGCATCAGGACGGCAATGAGATCACCGGCCCGGTCCGCCCCGAAGTCTGGGCCGAGCACAGCGTCTGGCCGCAGGATCCGGGCTTCAGCCGCGCCCTGTCCAACGGCGGCGTCACCAGCCTCCACATCCTGCCCGGCTCGGCCAATCTGTTCGGCGGCCGCGGGGTGACGCTGAAGAACGTCTACGGCCGCACCATGCAGCAGATGAAGTTCCCCGGCGCGCCCTACACGCTCAAGATGGCGTGCGGGGAAAATCCCAAGCGCGTCTATGGCGGCCGCAACCAGATGCCGGCGAGCCGGATGGCCAACATCGCCGTCATCCGCCAGACCTGGGCAAAGGCGGCCGAATACAAGCGCAAGTGGGACAAATATGAGCGGGACGGCGGCGAGGCCCCGTCGCGCGACCTCGCCATGGAGACGCTGAGCGGCGTGCTCGGCGGCGACATCCTCGTCCAGAACCATTGCTACCGCGCCGACGAAATGGCCAACATCATGGATGTGGCCAAGGAGTTCGGCTACAAGGTCGCCGCCTTCCACCACGCCGTCGAAAGCTACAAGATCGCGGACCTGCTGCGCGAGAACCAGGTCTGCTCGGCAATGTGGGCGGACTGGTGGGGCTTCAAGATGGAAGCCTATGACGGGGTGCGCGAGAATATCCCGCTCGTCCACAATGCCGGCGCCTGCGCGATCGTCCATTCCGACGATCCGAACGGCATCCAGCGCCTCAACCAGGAAGCGTCCAAGGCGCTCGCCGCCGGCCGCAAGATGGGCATCGACGTCTCCGACGCGGTCGCCTGGACCTGGCTCAGCTACAATCCGGCCAAGGCGCTCGGCATCGCCGACCGCACCGGGAGCCTGCGCGAAGGCAAGATGGCCGACATCGTGCTGTGGAACGGCGATCCGTACAGCGTCTACACCCGGCCGCAGATGGTCTGGGTCGACGGCGCCCTGCTCTACGACAGCGCCAATCCGAATCTGAGGCCCGTCAGCGATTTCGAGCTCGGCCAGCCGGGCGAAGGGGATGTGAAGTGAAGACGCGTATCGCTCTCAACGCCGGCCTTGCGCTGGTTCTCTCGCTGGCCGCGGCGCCGGCCCTCGCCCAGACCGTCGCCATCACCGGCGGCACCGTCGCCCTCGGCGACGGGTCCGAGCCGATTGCGGGCGGCACCGTCGTGATCCGCGACGGGCGCGTCGTCGCGGCCGGACGCGGCGTCGCCGTGCCGGCCGGCGCCCAGGTCGTCGACGCGACCGGCAAGTGGGTGACGCCGGGCCTGTTCGCCGGCTTCTCCCGCGTCGGCCTGCTCGAGGTCGACGCGGTCAACGCCACCAACGACGTCTCGGCGAGCGGCTCGCCGTTCAGCGCGGCGATCGACGTGGTTCCGGCGATCAACCCGCGCGCATCGAACATCGGCGTCAGCCGGGCCGGCGGGGTGACCCGGGCGGCGGTGGCGCCGTCCACCGCGCGCAACATCTTCGCCGGCCAGGGCGCGGTGATCGATCTCGGCAGCGACATGGAGCCGGTGACGCGCCCGCGCGCCTTCCAGTTCGTCGAGCTGGGCGAGGAAGGCAGCCAGGAGGCCGGCGGCAGCCGCGCCTCGGCCCATGTCCTGTTCCGCAACGCGCTGCGCGAGGCGCGCGACCTCGGCGGCAACGGCCGCATCTCGGGCGGATCGACCGACCGGCGGCCGCCGCTCGCCCGCGACCAGCGCGATTTCCCGCTCGAGGACGTGCCGGACAACCGGCTGCTCGAAGGCACGCGCCAGCGCTCCGACGACGTGCTCCTCACCCGCTTCGACGCGGCGGCCCTGGTGCCGGTGCTGCAGGGGCGCCAGCTCCTCCTCGTCCATGCCGAGCGGGCGAGCGACATCCTCCAGGTGCTGAAGCTCAAGCAGGAGTTTCCCAGCCTCCGCCTCGTCCTCGTGGGCGCCACCGAAGGCTGGACCGTCGCCGACCGGATCGCGGCGGCCGGCGTGCCGGTCATCGCCAACGCGCTGAACGACCTGCCGTCCAGCTTCGAGCAGCTCGCCGCCACCCAGTCCAACGTCGGGCGGCTGCGCGACGCGGGGGTGAAGGTGTCGCTCGGCATGATCAACGACGACGAGGCGCGCCAGCTTCGCGTGCTGCGCCACTATGCCGGCAACCTCGTCGCGCTGCAGCGCGTGCCGGGCGCCTCGGGGCTCAGCTGGGGCGAGGCGTTCGCCGCGATCAGCTCGGGCCCGGCGGAGGTCTACGGCCTCGGCCGCGAGGTCGGCTCGCTCGCCGCCGGGCGGCGCGCGGACGTGGTGGTCTGGGACGGCGATCCGCTGGAGAATGCGTCGGTGCCGGAACTGGTGCTGATCGACGGCGTCCAGCAGCCGCTCGACACCCGCCAGACGAAGCTGCGCGACCGCTACCGGACCCCCGGCGAGGGCGCTCTCCCCAAGGCCTACGACAGGTGAGGGGGGCGTGATCGCCACCGTCAGCCTCGCGCTGGCGACGCTCGCCTTCGTCGGCAGCCATCTCGCGCTGTCGCACCCCTACCGGCTGGCCCTGGTCGGCCGGATGGGCGAGCAATTGTTCCTGGCCTTCTACTCGCTGGTGGCGATCGCGACTCTCGCCTGGATGGTCTTCGCCTGGCGGAGCATCGACAATTCGGTGGCCTGGTGGGTGGCGCCGGACTGGGCCTGGTGGGTGGCGAGCGGCGTGATGCTGGTGGCGTCGGTGCTGCTCGCCGGCTCGCTGGTCCGCAACCCGGCGCTGCCGCATCCCGGCGCCAGGCCGCGCATCCCGGCGGCGCCGAAGGGGGTCTACGCGATCACCCGACACCCGATGAACTGGAGCTTCATCCTGTGGGCGCTCGCGCACCTCGCGGTCTGGGGCAGCCCGCGCAATGTGATCGTCGCGGTGGGCATCCTCGTCCTCGCGGTGGCGGGATCGATCGGCCAGGACAGGAAGAAGGCCGACATGCTCGGGCCGCCCTGGCTGCAGTGGATGGAGCGGACCTCGTTCGTCCCGTTCGGCGCGGTGCTGGCCCGCAAGGTCAAGGCGCGCGCCGCGGTGCCGGGCGCGGTGGCGCTGGGGGGCGGCTTCGTCTTCTGGCTCGCCGTCACCTGGTTCCACGCACCGGACGCCCAGCCGCTGCGGCTGCTGATCCCCTAGTTTCCCGCCGTTCTGCTTGACGGCTTCTGAGCACCCTCTCCCCGCCGGAGAGAGGGGTCAGGCGGCACCGCGCCTGACCGGACCGCTCAGGCGCCCTGCTGGAGGAGCAGGTCCTCCTCGCTGAGCGGCGCCGTCTCGTCGAAGCCGCTGCGGCGGGCGACGGTGGTCGTCGCGGCGACGTCCATCGCAACGTTGCCGGTGGTGCGCACGATGTCGGGCAGCGTCTCGACCGCGACCAGCAGGATGAGCGGCTCGATCGGCACGCCCATGGCGAGGCAGATCGGCGCGATCGAGGTGACGAAGCTGATCGATCCCGGCAGGCTCGGCGCGGCCAGAGTGGTCGTGGCGGCGGCGGCGACGCCGGCGGCGAGCGCGGCGGGGCTGAGCGGCACTTCGAACCAGTAAGCGACGTAGATGGCGACGGCGAGGTTCATCGCCGGCCCGGTGGCGCGGAACAGGGCGACGGCGAGCGGCAGCACGACGCCCGAGGCCGCCACCGGCACGCCGAGCTTCTCCGCGCCGCGCAGCATCGCCGGCAGCGAGGCGAGCGACGACTGGGTGCTGATCGCCACCGCATGGCTCGGCCCCACCGCGCGGGTGAAGGCGAGGAAGCCGACGCGGCCCCCCGCCACCGCCAGCGGCCAGGCGAGCAGCCAGACGACGATGCCGATCGAGGAGACGATGAGGATGTAGTGGAGCAGCGCCCCGAACGCGCCCGCCCCGGCGCGGGCGCCGACCACATAGGCAAGAGCGAGGACGCCGACCGGCGCCAGCCACAGCACCCAGTGGACGATGACCAGCATCACGTCGGCGACCGCGCGGAAGAAGCCGGTGAGGCGCTCGCGCGGCTCGGCCGGCAGGCGGGTGAGCGCGAAGGCGAAGACCGCCGTGAAGAACATCAGGGGCAGGATCTGGTCGTTGGCCGCCGCCGCGATCGGATTGGTCGGGACCAGCGAGCGCAGGAACTGGCCGAAATCGGGGATGGCGCCCACCTCCTCGGTCGAGGCGCTGAGCGCCGAGCGCAGCGCCGCGGCCGATTCGCCCGGCATCGGGAACATCTCGAGCAGGAACGGGGTGAGCAGCGCCGACAGCAGGGCCGAGGTCCACAGGATCGCCATGAACAGGACGATCGAGCGGCCGGCGAGGCGGCTCGCCCGCGCCGCTTCGGCACCGGCGGCGATGCCGGTGATGAGCAGCGAGACGATCAGCGGCACGATCGTCATCTTGAGCGCGTCGAGCCACACGCCGCCGATCGGCTCGGCGATCGAGACGGCGCGCTCGACCCAGCCCCCTCCGGCGGCGGCGCTGGCGATGCCGAGCAGGAGGCCGACGACCAAAGCGGAAAGGATGCGGGTGGCTTGCGACATTGAACGCTCTTAGCGGCGGCGGGAGGCGGGTGGAAGCAGCGCCGTGGCCGGCCGCCGCCAAAGGCATCGCGCTGGCCGGGCCGACGCGCTATCACGCGCGCAACGAGCTAAGACCAGGATCGATCGTATGACGCGTAAATTCTTCGGCACGGACGGGATCCGCGGCCGCACCAACCAGTCCCCGATGACGGCCGAGATGGCGCAGCGGGTCGGCCAGGCGGCCGGCGCCCACTTTCTGCGCGGCGACCACCGCCACCGGGTGGTGATCGGCAAGGACACGCGGCTTTCGGGCTATATGATGGAGACCGCGCTCATCTCCGGCTTCACCAGCGTCGGCATGGACGTGGTGATGGTCGGGCCGCTCCCCACCCCGGCGGTGGCGATGCTGACCACCTCGATGCGCGCCGACCTCGGCGTGATGATCTCGGCCAGCCACAACCCCTATGAGGATAACGGCATCAAGTTGTTCGGCCCGGACGGCTTCAAGCTGTCGGACGAGGACGAGGCGGCGATCGAGGCCTTGCTCGACCAGCCGCCGCAGCTGGTGCCGGCGCCGCTGATCGGCCGCTCCAAGAAGATCGAGGACGCCCGCGGGCGCTACATCCACGCCGCCAAGTCGACCTTCCCTGCCGAGCTCAGGCTCGACGGGATGAAGATCGTCGTCGATTGCGCCAACGGCGCGGCCTATCAGGTGGCGCCCTCCGCCTTGTGGGAGCTCGGCGCCGACGTGGTGGCGATCGGCGTCAATCCCAACGGCCTCAACATCAACGACGGCTGCGGATCGACCGCGCCGGGCGCGCTCCAGGCGCGGGTGGTGGAGGAAGGCGCCCATCTCGGCATCGCGCTTGACGGCGATGCCGACCGGGTGATCGTGGTCGACGAGAAGGGCCAGCTGGTCGACGGAGACCAGCTGATGGCGACGATCGCGATGAATTGGGCGCGGCGCGGCATGCTGGAGGGCGACTGCCTGGTCGCCACCGTCATGTCGAACCTCGGGCTCGAACGCTATCTGAACTCGCACGGCATCGACCTCGTCCGCACCAAGGTGGGCGACCGCTACGTGCTCGAGGCGATGCGGGAGCGCGGCTGCAATGTCGGCGGCGAACAGTCCGGCCACATCATCCTCTCCGATTATGCGACCACCGGCGACGGCCTCGTCGCGGCGCTCCAGATCCTCGCGACCTTGGTCGAGGACGGCCGGCCGGCGAGCGAGGTGCTGCACTGCTTCGATCCGCTGCCGCAATTGCTCAAGAACGTGCGCTTCGGCGGGGGCGCGCCGCTCGAGGCGGAGAGCGTCAAGTCCGCCATCGCCTCGGCCGAACAGAGGCTGAAGGGCACCGGCCGCCTCGTCATCCGCAAGTCGGGCACCGAGCCGTTGATCCGGGTGATGGCGGAAGGCGAGGACGAGGCCCTGGTCGAGGACGTCGTCGATTCGATCTGCGAGGCGGTGAAGGCGGCATGAGATGAACCCCGAAAAGTGGTGCTTTTTGGGGGCCCCGAAGTGACCCCCCGCATCCTCATCATCGCGGGCTCCGACAGCGGGGGCGGGGCGGGGATCCAGGCCGACATCAAGACCGTCACCATGCTCGGCGGCCACGCGATGACGGCGATCACCGCGCTGACCGCCCAGAACACGCTCGGCGTCACCGGGGTCATGCCGGTCCCCGCCGACTTCGTCGTCGAGCAGATGGACGCCTGCATCTCGGACATCGGCGTCGATGCGGTGAAGATCGGCATGATCGGCTCGCCCGAGACCGTCCACGCCGTCGCCGACCGCCTCGAAAGCATGACCGTGCCGATCGTCTTCGATCCGGTGATGGTGGCCTCGAGCGGCTCGACCCTCGCCGACGCCGAGACCGTCGCGGCCTTCGAGCGGCTGATGCGCATCGCCTCCGTGGTGACGCCCAATGCGCCGGAGCTCGAGGCGCTGGGCGGCGAGGCGGCGGTGCTGGCGCACGGCTGCCACCTCCTCGCCAAGGGCGGCCATGCCGCGGGCGACGACGTGGTGGACCGCCTGATCGGACCCGCCGGCCCGGTCCGTGAGCTGCACGGCAGCCGCATCCACACCGACCATACGCACGGCACCGGCTGCACGCTGGCGAGCGCCCTCGCCGTCGGTCTCGGCCGCGGCATGCCCATCGAAAAGGCCTTCGAGCAGGCGGTCGGCTTCGTGCGCATCGCGATCCTCGAAGCGCCGGGCCTGGGGCGGGGCAGCGGCCCGCTCGGCCAGCAATATGTCACCGACTTCCAATGGGGCGAGCGCGACGGCGGCTGACCGGCCGCTTCACGTTTCGGAAGGGCAGATTGGATAATGCCAGGCGGATGAACCTGCTGACGTTCGGCGCCCTCGCGCTTCTGACGGTGAACGGGTGGACGGTGCTGCGCTTCTGGCAGGACAAGCGGCGCGCCGTCGCCGGCGCACGCCGCATCCCGGAGGCGGACCTCCTCTTCCTCGCCCTGATCGGCGGCACGCCGGCCGCCTTCCTCGCGCGCCGCTGGTTCCGCCACAAGACGCGCAAGGAGCCATTCTCGACGCACCTCCTGCTGATCGCGGCGGTGCAGGCCGGGGCCGCGATCGGCCTTGCCATCGCCTATGCCTGAAGGGCCGACGCGCCTCGCCGCCATCCAGCGTTGCCACGGGCCGTGCTTGCGTCCACCTTCTGCCGATGAACGGGTTGAAAGTCGCCGCCGCGCTCGCGTCGCTCCTCTGCTCTGCCGCCGCCGCAGCCGCCGAACCACGGGCGGGCGAGGTCTACGAGATCGTCGCTACGTACGAGACATCTTCGACGACGAGCGACGGGTCCTCCTCCTCTTCGCGAGGGGGTAGTGCGATTCAGGAGCGGGTCGTCGCGGTGCGGCCGGATGGTGTCGAGCTGGAATACGATCTTCCCGCCGGCCTTGGGGCCGAGGAACGGGCGCACAACTGGCGGCTGCCGGCCCGGGTGCTGGCACGGCCCGGCGGGCCGATGCAGCTGCTAAACGCGTCCGAGCTCGAGACGCGTCTCGACGCGTGGCTGAAGGCCGCCGGCTGGACGCGCGAGGTGTGCGGGCGCTGGATCTTCACCTGGAACGCCTTCTTCATCGAATGCGATCCGCAGTCGATCCTCAAGGAGTTGCAGGCGCTGGACCTGCGGTCTCTCGAGGGGCGGGAAGGCGCGGTTTACGCGGATCCCCACGCGCGGGCGCCTGCGGTGCTGAAGCGCGCCTCCGGAGGAGCGGGCGGAGAGACCTTCGTCGCGGTGCTGGAGATCGACCCGGCAGCAGCACGCCGGGCGCGTGCCGAATCGGATGTGGCGGTGGGCGAGATACTCGGCAAGCCGGTGACGCTGGAGGCGGCGCTGGAGGCGCGGGCGAAGGAGCGGCTGTCCGGCACCCTCACCGTGACGCTTGAAACGGATCCGACCGGGGCCGTGCGGCGGCTCACGCGGCGCACCGAGGTCGAGACCGAGCGCGCCGACGGGGAAAGCGAGGCGGAAACGCGCATCGAGACGATCGAACGTATCCCGAAGCCGGAGCCGCCGGCCGGCCGCTGACGTCGCGGCTTATCCACAGGAAAAAACGGCACAATTCCGGCGGAGGTGGAAAATCGCCGCAAAGCCTCTACCCTCGCGGCCGATGGCCCGGCCCTGCTTCAAGATCGAGAAAGCCTATGCGGCCCCAGTCTGCGGGGTCGACGAGGCGGGGTGCGCGCCGCTCGCCGGGCCGGTGGTCGCCGCGGCGGTGGTGCTGGACCGGGAGAAATTCCCGCGCGGCATCGACGATTCCAAGGTGCTGCCCGCGCCGGTGCGCGAGGCGATCTGCGCCAAGCTCCACGTCCAGGCGCGGGTCGGGGTCGGCATCGCGACGGTCGAGGAGATCGACCGGATCAACATCTATTGGGCACGCATGCTGGCGATGACGCGGGCCGTGGAAGCGCTGGGCTTCGATCCGGCGATGGTGCTGGTCGACGGCAATCGCTGCCCGAAGTGGGAGCGGCCGTCGGTGGCGATCGTCTCCGGCGACGCCAAGAGCCGCTCGATCGCCGCCGCCTCGATCGTCGCCAAGGTCACCCGCGACCGGATCATGGCCGACTATGCGCGCGAGCATCCGGGCTACGGCTGGGAGACCAACAAGGGCTATCCGACGCCCGAGCACTACCGGGCGCTGAACGCGCTCGGGCCGACGCCGCTCCACCGCCGCAGCTTCGCGCCGGTGCGCCAGTGCCTCGAGGCGCGCGGCGAGCTGCCGGTCGAGGTCCAGCAGGTGATGGCGCTCTAGGATCCTAGCGGGGCTGCCGGTCGACGACGGTGCGCAGCACCGGCGCCGTCACCACGTCCGCGACCCCTTCGACCGACGCCAGCCGCTCGCGCAGGTCGCCGAGCGCATGGCCGTCCGCCGCTTCGACCCGCAGGATGGCGTCGACGTCCGGGCTCGCCACCGACCAGCAGGCGGCGATTTCGGGCCATTCCCGAAAGCGCCGCAGCACCGTCTCGCAGGGCCGCGTGGCGATGCGGACGAGGAGGATGGCGCTGACGCCCGGCGGCGCGCCCGCCTGCCCCCGCACGATCGTGTAGCGCGCGATGGCGCCGCTTTCCTCCAGCCGCGCCAGCCGCTCCTGCACGGCGCTGCGCGACAGCCCCACCGCCTTCGCGAGCGCCACCACCGGGCGGCGGGCATTGTCCTCCAGCAAGGCGAGCAGCCGCTGGTCGACCGCATCCGGCATTCGTCCCGTCATCGCCCCTCCCGCCCGGCAAAGTGCCGGCCCTTCCGGCGTCTTGCCGATTGTTTCCGGCACGGCGGCGCGGGACATCGGCGGCGAAGGAGTAGCGCCATGAAGACCATCGCCGCCAGCCGTTTCCGCGCCGACGCCGCCTGGACCGGGCCCGTGCTCGGCCGCTTTCCCGACGCGGCGGTGAAACTGCGCTGGACCGACCGCCCGTTCCGCTGGCACCGCAATGCCGGGCCGGAGCTGTTCCTCGTCCTCGCGGGCGCCGTCGACATGCACGTCCGCACCGGCGCCGGCGCCGCCGTGGAGGTGGTCGAACTCGCCGCCGGCGACATGCTCGGCATCGAGGCGGGGGAGGAGCATGTCGCCCACCCGCGCGGCGAGGCGACCATCCTCGTCATCGAGGGCGCCGGCGAATGACCCGGCCCGCGCGCCGCCGGCCGCGCGCCGGGAACAGCCGATAAAAGGCGCGGTGAGTCCTCCGGGCCACACCACTTCATGTTGAGTCCCCGCGTGGCGGGCCGACGCTATTCCTAGCGTGGGACTCGTTTCGTTCGCGCAGCGTTAACCGCTTTCTCAGCTCCCCTCGCTAAACCCCTGTCTTGACCGGAGAGTCCCGAGGACTCACGCTGGCGCTCTTTCTTGGAACCGGGGGCGGTGCGAATGACGGCATTGGTACGTGTTGGAACGGCGCGGCGCGCAAAGCCGGAGGCGCCGCAGGCCGACCTGCCGCTCGACCGGATCCTGCAGCAGGATTGCGTCGAGGCGATGAAGGGCCTGCCCGACGCGTGCGTCGACATGGTCTTCGCCGATCCGCCCTACAACCTCCAGCTCGGCGGCGACCTGTTCCGCCCCGAGGGCGGCCGGGTCGACGCGTGCGACGACGAGTGGGACAAATTTTCGAGCTTCGCCGCCTACGACGCCTTCACCCGCGCCTGGCTGGCCGAGGCGCGCCGCATCCTGAAGCCGAACGGCACGCTGTGGGTGATCGGCAGCTATCACAATATCTATCGCGTCGGCGCGGCGCTGCAGGATGCGGGCTACTGGATCCTGAACGACATCATCTGGCGCAAGGCCAATCCGATGCCGAACTTTCGCGGCACCCGCTTCACCAACGCCCACGAAACGCTGATCTGGGCGAGCCGCTCGGAGGACAGCCGCTACACGTTCAACTATCGCGCGATGAAGGCGCTGAACGACGAGCTGCAGATGCGCTCTGACTGGCTGCTGCCGATCTGCTCGGGCGGCGAACGGGTGAAGGGGGAAGGGGGCGCCAAGGCCCACCCCACCCAGAAGCCCGAAAGCCTGCTCTACCGGGTGCTGCTCGCCTGCACCAACAAGGGCGACGTCGTGCTCGACCCGTTCTTCGGCACCGGCACCACCGGCGCGGTGGCGCGGCGGCTGGGGCGGCGCTGGATCGGCATCGAACGCGAGAAGCGCTACGTGAAGGTGGCGCAGGAGCGGATCGCCTCCACGCTGGAACTGGACGAGAGCGCGATGAAGACGATGGCGTCGAAGCGCAGCCAGCCGCGCGTGCCGTTCGGCGCGCTGGTCGAGACCGGCATGCTGGCGCCGGGCGCGATCCTCACCGATTCGAAGCGGCGCTGGCAAGCGGTGGTCTGCGCCGACGGCTCGGTCTCGATGGGCGGCGAGCAGGGCTCGATCCACAAGATCGGCGCGGCGGCCCAGGGCGCGCCGGCCTGCAACGGCTGGACCTTCTGGCATTATGAAGGGGAGGGCGGCACGCTCGCCCCGGTCGACGCGCTGCGCCAGCTCTACGTCCTGCAGATGGACTGACGCGCGGGCGCCGCGTGGCACTCAGGCAGAGACGCCCGATCGACGCGCGGGTCCCGCGCGGCACTCAGGTACCGACGACCGAAAGCAACCCGTCATCCCGGCGAAGGCCGGGATCTCGTCCCGCGAATGCCCTGCGCCCTTCGCTCCACGAGGCCCCGGCCTGCGCCGGGGCGACGATTGGCGGCCGCCCACGCTCCCGCGAACGGGCCGCGCGCGCCGCCCTTGCCGGCCCGCCTGCGCTTTGTGCGACCGCCGCCGGTTCTCAGCTGCAGCGCCGCCTGCGCCGCTGATACCGTCCAAATACGGTGTGGCTGTTCCGCGACAGGACGCAGGCATGCGAAACCGGTGGCACAAAGCCACTCGACTTTGCCACAGAAGCGCGTAATCTCCGGCGCTGGCGATCGTCCCTTCGCTGCCCAACGCCTGCGTGCATTCTGACCACGGGAGTCGCGCGGGAGCCCCTTTGGGCTGATGAAGGGTCTGGAACTCCTTGCCCACCACGGAGCCCAGACCATCGGAGCATCAGTTACCCTGCTGACCTTTGAAAAGAGGCGATCGCCACCTTCCACATCGACATAGTCTCCGCGCTTCGGGATTCCTGTCGCACTTTTTTTCGGCTAGGCGATTTTTATGCCGAGCCGCCACTATCTCCGCCCGACCGCCTTCGTCGACGCCCCCTTCGGCCTCGACGGGCAGGTGGCGCGGCTCGCCGGCGGCATGCTCTGGTTCTCGGCCGTCGAGGTGACGACGCTGGAGGGGAGCGCGGTCGCCGCGGTCCGCCTCGTGCCGGTCGAGCGGATCGACGAGACGCTGGCCGTCCTCGGCCCCGAGGCGGAGCGGACCTGGCGCAACCTCACGGCCGCGCGCGCGCCGCTGACGCTGGGGCCGCGCACCGTCCGGCTCGACCAGCCGCAGGTCGCCGGCATCCTCAACGTCACCCCCGACAGCTTCTCCGACGGCGGCGCGCATGCCGATGCCGCCGCGGCCGCCGAAGCCGGCGTGGCGATGGCCGCCGCCGGGGCCGCGATCCTCGACGTCGGCGGCGAATCCACCCGTCCGGGCGCCGCGCCGGTCTGGGAAGGCGATGAGATCGCGCGGATCGCGCCGGTGGTGAAGAGCCTCGCCGCGGCCGGCAC
>JBKBVA010000339.1:0-2014 GCA_046289665.1 Allosphingosinicella sp. | reverse complement strand
CCCACATCCTTCTACCGGCTGCAATTCCACGCCGGCTTCACCTTTGCCGACGCCCTGGAAATCGTGCCCTACCTGCGGGACATGGGCGTGAGCCACGTCTATACGTCTCCGGTCCTGGCCGCCCGGCCCGGCTCCACCCACGGCTACGACGTCGTCGATCCGAGCCGGATCAACCCGGAACTCGGCGGCGAGGAAGCCTTTCGCAGCCTCGCCGCCGCGCTGAAGGCCCACGACATGGGCGCCGTCATAGACATCGTCCCCAACCATATGGGCGTCGCCGGCAGCGACAATTTGTGGTGGCAGGACGTGCTCGAGCACGGGCCCGAAAGCGCCTTTGCCCGCTTCTTCGACATCGACTGGCGGGACAAGCTGCTCCTCCCCTTCCTCGGCACGCCTCTCGACGAAGCGCTCGCCGGCGGCGCCCTCGAAATCCGCCGCGACGAGCGCGGCCTCGCCGTCTGGGCCTATGGCACCCACCGCTTCCCGGTCCGCCCGGAGGATGCGCGGGAGGCCGAAGCCCAGCGTGGGCGTCCACCCTCGCCGGAGCTGCTCGAACGCCAGCACTGGCGCCTCGCCTGGTGGCGCACCGGCAACGACCGGCTCAACTGGCGCCGCTTTTTCACCATCACCGAGCTGGCGGGGCTGCGCACCGAAGACCCGGCCGTGTTCGAGGCGGTCCACGCTCTCCCCTTCCGGCTGTTCGGGGAGGGACTGATCGAGGGCGTGCGCGTCGACCATGTCGACGGCCTCACCGATCCCGCCGGCTATTGCGCGCGGCTGCGCCGGCATATGCCGGGCGCCTGGATCGTCGTCGAGAAGATCCTGGCGCCGCACGAGCCGCTGCCGCCCGATTGGCCGATCGACGGCACCAGCGGCTACGACTTCATGGCCGAGGCGGCGGCTTTGCTCCACGATCCGTCGGGCGAGGAACCGCTCAAGCGCTTGTGGAGCGGCCTCAGCGGCCGTCCGGCCGGCTTCGCCGCCGAGGAGCTGCAGGCGCGGCGCGACATGCTCGACTGGGAGTTCGAGGGCCAGCTCGCCGCCTGCGCCGCCGCCTTCGCCGCCCTCGCCGCCTCCTCTCCCGAGACCGCAGCCCTCACGCCGCCGATGCTGCGCCGCGCGATCGAGCGGTTGCTCTGGGTGTTCCCGGTCTACCGCACCTACGGCACCGGCCGCGACGCGCCGGAAAGCGACGCCGCCGTCCGCGACACCGCGCGCGAACGCGCCCGCCCCCTCGCCGCGCCGGGCGAGGCGGACACGATCGACCTGATGCTCGCCTGGCTCGCCGGCACCGGCCCCGGCGACTCCGCCCTCGCCGCCGACGCCGTCCGCCGCTTCCAGCAGCTCTCCGCCCCGATCGCCGCCAAGGCGGTCGAGGACACCGCTTTCTACCGCTACTGCCCGCTCCTCTCGCGCAACGACGTCGGCTTCGATCCCGGCGCGTTCGCCATGTCCGCCGACGCCTTCCACGCCCGCATGGCGGAACGCGCCGCGCGCCTTCCCCGCGCGATGCTCGCCACCGCCACCCACGACCACAAGCGCGGCGAAGACGTCCGCGCCCGCCTCGCGGTGCTGAGCGAGATACCGGACGAATGGGCCGCCCGCGTGCGCCGCTGGAACGACCTCGCACGGCCTGACCAGGCGGGGATCCACCCCGCCGACGCCTATGCGCTCTACCAGACCCTCCTCGGCGCCTGGCCGCAGTCGCTCGGGGCCGGAGACCGGAACGGCCTCGCCGCCTTCGCCGCGCGCATCAACGCGTGGCAGGAGAAGGCGCTGCGCGAAGCCAAGCTCCGCTCCTCCTGGGCCGCGCCGGACGAGGCCTACGAAGGTCGCGCCAGGGCCTTTGCCGAAGCGCTGCTCGATCCCGGCCGCTCCGCCGATTTTCTCGCCGATCTCGCCGCCTTCGCCGCGCGCTGCCGCCCGGCCGGCGAGGCGAACGGCCTCGTCCAGGCCTTGCTGCGCTGCACCGTCCCCGGCGTGCCGGACCTCTACCAGGGCGCCGAGTTCGCGG
>JBKBVA010000338.1:0-2040 GCA_046289665.1 Allosphingosinicella sp. | reverse complement strand
CACGCCTCGACCGAAGGTTTGGCGCGCGTGCTGCCGGCCTTCGCCGGCCCCCTCATGCTGGAAGAGATCAGCGCCCTGCGCGCGGTGCTCGATTCCCCGCAGCGTCCCGTCGCCGCCCTCGTCGGCGGAGCGAAGGTGTCGAGCAAGATCCCGATCCTGAAGCACCTCTTGGGCAAGGTCGACAAGCTCATCATCGGCGGCGGCATGGCCAACACCTTCCTCGCCGCGCGCGGCGTCGATGTCGGCAAGTCGCTGTGCGAGCACGATCTGAAGGACACCGCGCTCGAGATCCTGGAGGCGGCGGACCGGGCAAACTGCACCGTCCACCTCCCTTACGACGTGGTGGTGGCGAAGGAATTCGCGGCCAACCCGCCGTCCCTGCGGTCCTGCAACGTCCACGAGGTCGGCGCGGACGAGATGATCCTCGACGTCGGGCCGGCGGCGGTCGAGGCGCTGGCCGATGCGATCAAGACGTGTCGTACGCTGGTCTGGAACGGGCCGCTCGGCGCGTTCGAGACGTCGCCGTTCGACGCGGCGACGGTGGCGCTGGCGAAGACCGCGGCGGCGCTGACCGAGGCGGGCGCGCTGGTCAGCGTGGCCGGCGGCGGCGACACGGTGGCGGCGCTGAACCAGGCGGGGGTGGCGGACGATTTCACCTTCGTCTCGACCGCCGGCGGCGCGTTCCTCGAATGGATGGAAGGCAAGGAGCTGCCGGGCGTCGCCGCCTTGATGCGATAAGCCACACGAAAACCGAAGGACGATCCGATGAACCATGACGAAATGACCGCCAAGATGGAGAAAGGCGACGGCTTCATCGCCGCGCTCGACCAGAGCGGCGGGTCCACGCCCAAGGCGCTCAAGGGCTATGGCGTCGAGGAAGGCGCCTGGTCGAGCGACGAGGAGATGTTCGGGCTGATCCACGAGATGCGCAGCCGGATCATCACCGCGCCGTCGTTCGGCGGCGACAAGGTGATCGGCGCGATCCTTTTCGAGCGGACGATGGACGGCGAGATCGACGGCAAGCCGGTGCCGGACGTGCTGAAGGCGCGCCACATCGTCCCGTTCATCAAGATCGACAAGGGGCTGGAGGCCGAGGAGAACGGCGTCCAGATGATGAAGCCGATGCCGGAGCTCGACGCCCTGCTGCGCCGCGCCAAGGGGCTCGGCATGTTCGGCACCAAGGAGCGCTCGGTGGTGAACCTCGCCAACCGCGAGGGGATCGCCGCGATCGTGCGCCAGCAGTTCGAGGTGGGGCAGCAGGTGCTCGCCGCCGGCCTCGTCCCGATCCTGGAGCCCGAAGTCTCGATCAAGAGCCCCGAGCGGGCCGAGGCGGACCGCATCCTGCGCGACGAGATATTGAAGGCGCTCGACGCGATGCCGGGCGAGGAACGGATCATGCTGAAGCTCAGCATTCCGGCGGAACCCGGCCTGTTCGACCCGCTGGTCGACCATCCGCGCGTGCTGCGCGTGGTGGCGCTGTCCGGCGGCTTCTCGCGCGAGGAAGCGTGCGCCGAGCTGGCGAAGAATCGCGGCATGATCGCCAGCTTCTCGCGCGCCCTGCTCGAGGATCTGCGCCACGGCATGAGCGACGAGGAGTTCGACCGCACGCTCGGCGAGGCGATCGACGACATCTACCGCGCTTCGACCCAGAAGCAGGCGGCCTGAGCCGGGGGCGGGGGAGTGCTGCGGCGCTTCCTCGCCCGCCAGTTCGCCCGCCCGAGCGGCTGGATCGGCCGCGTCCTGATCGCGCCCTGGCTCGACCGGATCAGCGCGCCGATGAACCGGCTGGCGCTGGAGATGCTGGCGCCGCAGCCGGGGCAAAGAATGCTCGACATCGGCTTCGGCGGTGGCGGCCTGCTCGCGGCACTGTCCGCCCGGGGCTGTGAGCCGGTAGGCGTGGACGTCTCCGAGGCGGCGGTGCGGCGGGCGAGGCGGCGGCTGCCCGGGGCGGCGCTGCATCAGGCGCCGGTGGAGGCGATGCCGCTCGCCGACGCTTCGGTCGATGCGGCGGTGAGCCTCAACAGCCTCTATTTCTGGCCC
>JBKBVA010000337.1:0-2092 GCA_046289665.1 Allosphingosinicella sp. | reverse complement strand
CCGAACCTCGTCTTCGAGGGCCCCGAGCCGAGCGAGGTTCGCGTCGAGCTCGGACGGCCGCTCACGGAGCCGGCGGGCGAGCTCCCGTAGCTCGTCGGCGAGGCGCCGGCGGGGGGCGGCTGGCACAGCGACGCGGTGATCCGCGAATACCGGCTGGCGCTGCTGCGCGGCGTCTCTGCCGGCCATTTCTGGCGCAAGGCTTCGGGCTCCAACCGCTGAGCCGCGTGTTGCCAAGCGCGGCGCGGAGGTTCATGAGGCGGCTATGCTATCTCAACGAACGCGGTATACAATCCGGGCGCTCCTTCACCTCGGCGACCTTTACGGTCAGGGGCCGGTGCGGCTGAGCGAGATCGCGGAGGCGCAGAACATCCCGCCCAAGTTCCTGACCGTGATGATGTCGCAGATGATCCGCGAGGGCCTGGTGGCGAGCCGCCGCGGGCGCGAAGGCGGCTATTGGCTCGCCAAGCCGCCCGCCGAGATCAGCTATGGCGAGATCGTCCGCCTGACCCGCGGCTCGCTCGGCCTCCTGCCCTGCGCCAGCCGCCTCGCCTACCAGAAGTGCAAGAATTGCATCGCCGAGGACGAGTGCCGCCTTCACCGGGTGATGCTGATGGTGCGGGACGAGACCGCGCGCATCCTCGACGGCCTCAGCCTTGCGGACCCGGTGCCGGCCGAGGCGCTGGCGGACGAACCCGCCTAGATCAGGATCCTGAACAGGGCGCCGCCGCCGTCCGAGCGGCCCAGCACGATCGATCCGCGGTGGGCGAGCACCACCTGCCGGGCGAGGCTGAGGCCGACGCCGGTGCCCTTCTCCTTGGTGGTGAAGAAGGGCAGGAAGACGTCCTGCTGCAGCGTCTCTGGCACGCCCGGGCCGTTGTCGGCGACCTCGATCTGCACCCGTCCGCCGGAGACGAATTCGAAGGAGAGGGAGACGGCCGGCGCCTCGCTGTGCCCCGCCGCCGCTTCGCCCGCGTTGCGCAGCAGGTTGATCAGCACCTGGCACATCAGGTCCGGATCGGCGTCCATCGTGAGGGTGGGCGGAGAGACGGCGAGCGTGAAATCGACTCCCGCCGCCATCTCGCTCGCCCGGAACAGCGCCCCGATCTCCCGGGCCCAGGGCGCGACCTCGAAGATGCGGCGGCGCAGCTCGGGCGTGCGGCTGATCTGCCGGTAGCTTTCGACGAAGTGCATCACCCCGTCGGCGCGGCGCGCCAGCGTCTCCACCGCGATCCGCGCGTCGCCGACCAGCGGGTCCTCGCCTGTGTCCACTTCGGCCATCAGGGCGGCGGCGCTCTGGGCGAGCGAGGTGACCGGGGTCATCGAGTTCATGATCTCGTGGGTGAGGACGCGCACGAGGTCGCTCTGGGCGGCGATCTCGACTGCGTTCAGCTCGCCCTGGATCGGCTGCACCGCAACGACGCGGACGGTGCCGCCGAGCCGGTGCACCGCGGCGGCGCTGACCATCGCGGTCTGCGGCACCGCGTCGAGCATCAGCGGGACGAGGCGCGGCTTGCCGACATGGACGTCGGTGAGGGCGTTGGCGAAGGCGTCACCATAGTCGCGAAAGTCGTCGATGCGGACGCCCTGGTGGCGGACGAGCAGCCGCCGCGCAGCCTTGTTGGCCAGCTCCACGCGGCCCTCGCTGTCGACGGTGAGGAGGGCGGTCGGCGCGTCGTCAAGGACAGCCTCGTAGAATCGGCTGGCATCGCTCAACCGATGCCTCTCCTCGCGCAGCCGGCGCATGCCTTCGTCGAGCGCGTTGCCGACCTCGGCGAAGCCGCTCCCTTCGGCGCGGTGGCTGAAGCTTTGCGAAAGGTCGCCGAGCCGCACCGCCTCGATGAAGCGGGCGAGCTCGAAATTGGTCTGCTGGATGAAGCGCCACAGCTCGACGACGGCCCAGATGCAGAGGCCTGCCGCGAGGAGACGCGCGGCGCCCAGCCCTTCGGCGGTCAGCGAGGCGACGAACAGGAAGACCGTTCCGAGCAGCAGCGCCGCCCGCCAGGCGAGGCCGGCGACGAAGCGCGCCCTAAAGGCCATGCTTCTCCATGCGGCGATAGAGGGAGGCGCGGGTCAGGCCGAGTTCGGCGGCGGC
>JBKBVA010000336.1:0-2181 GCA_046289665.1 Allosphingosinicella sp. | reverse complement strand
CGGCCCTCGGCGGCGGCGATGACCTCGTCGAGGCCCTTGCGCACCTCTTCCTCGGAGCCGGACGCTTCCTCCTGGAAGACGTTGGTCGAATCGCAGACCAGGGCGAGGATGCCCTCGTCCCCGACCCGGGTCAGCGCGGCGGCGTCGGCCGGGTCGCCCAGTTGCGGGAATTCGTCGAGCTTCCAGTCGCCGGTGTGGAAGACCTTGCCGTAGGGGGTCTCGATGAGGAGGGCGTTGCCTTCCGGGATCGAGTGGGCGAGCGGCACGAAGCGGAAGCCGAACGGGCCGATCTGCATCGTCCCGCCGATGTCGATGATGTTGACCTTCACTTCCCTGGTCAGCCCCTCTTCCTGGAGCTTCTCGCGAATGAGGCCGGCGGTGAACGGCGTCGCCCAGAGCGGGACGCCGAGATCGGTGGCGAGATAGGGGATGGCGCCGATATGGTCCTCATGGCCGTGGGTGAGGACCACGCCGAGCAGGTCGTCCTTGCGCGCCTCGATGAAGCTGAGGTCGGGCAGGACGAGCTCGATGCCGGGATAGGCCGGATCGGAGAAGGTCATGCCGAGATCGACCATGATCCACTTGCCGTCGCAGCCGTAGAGATTGACGTTCATGCCGATCTCGCCCGAGCCGCCGAGCGCGAGGAAGAGCAGTTCTTTACCGGGTTTCATCTCTATTCCTTCGGCGTCAACCCCGGCGAAGGCCGGGGTCTTGTGTCGTTTGTGGTGCCGCGGGCGTTCGCGCCGCGATCCCGGCCGCGCCGGGACGACGCTCAATCCCGCATTTGGCTCCGCTGCCAGAGCAGCCCCAGGCCCTGGATCGTGAGGTCGGGCTCGATCGCGTCGAAAATGGCGGTGTGCTGGTCGAACAGGGTGGCGAGGCCGCCGGTCGAGACGACGGTGACCGGGCGGCCGATCTCCGCCTTCATCCGCGCGACTAGCCCCTCCATCATCGCCACATAGCCCCAGTAGATGCCGATATGCATCTGGTCCTCGGTGGTGCGGCCGATGACCGAGAGGTCCTCCTTCGGCGCCTCGATGGCGATGCGGGGCAGCCTGGCGGCGGCGGTGACGAGGGCGTCGAGCGACAGGTTGATGCCGGGCGCGATGATCCCGCCCTTGTAGGCGCCGGAAAAATCGACCACGTCGAAGGTGGTGGCGGTGCCGAAATCGACGACGACGAGATCGCCTTCGTGCAAGGCGTGGGCGGCGATGGCGTTCAGCACCCGGTCGGCGCCGACGCTGCGCGGCTCGGCCACGTCGAGCTCGACCCCCCATGCCGCCGGCGGCTCGCCGGCGACCATCGCCTCGACGCCGAAATATTTGGAGGCGAGCACCTGCAGATTGTGGAGCGCGCGCGGCACGACCGTGCCGATGATCACGGCGTCGACCGCCGCGCGGCCGCCATAGCCTTCCAGCTCGAGCAATTGGTGGAGCCACACGGCATATTGGTCGGCGGTGCGGCGCGGGTCGGTGGCGATGCGCCAGCGGGCGCGGATCACCCCGTCTTCGAGCAAGGCGAAGACGATATTGGTGTTTCCGGCATCGACGGCGAGCAGCATCGGGGGCTCTCTAGCGGCCGCGGCGCCGCTTGGCGAGGGGCCGGTCAGCCGTTCGCGAAGACGCTCGGCAGCAAGGCGAAGCCGGCGAGGATGAGGAGGAGGGACGGCCAGCGCCACAGCCCCATGCCCCGCCACGCCCGCAGCGCGATCGACCAGCCCGTCCGCCGCATATGCTTCGTGCCCGCGATGCGCATGCCGTAGAGCGCGACGCCGGAGACGGAGAGGCCGGTGAGCAGCAGCCCGAACAGGAACCACGGCACCTTCGTCCAATAGCCGCCGAAGATGCCGAAATGGAGCGGGTCGGCGGCCTCGGAGATGCGCTGGTGGACGTCGAGGTCCCGCCCGTCCGCGACCATCAGCGCGGCGCCGTCGGCGGCCGAGGTCCAGACCGCATTGGCCCGGTCGCGGACCAGCAAGGCCGCCTTCTGCCCTTCGAACTTGAACGCCGCGCGGTCCTCCGAGGGGAATTGCACGCGCCGGATGTCGAGCGCCGGATCGGCCGCGGCAGGGGAGGCTTCGCCAGCTGCGGCCAGCGCCTGGCCACCAAAAGCGCAAGACAGCGCCAACAGTCCGGCAAAGCCGGCGCGCCTGATTGATACTGCTCTTGAAAATGCGACTGC
>JBKBVA010000335.1:0-2200 GCA_046289665.1 Allosphingosinicella sp. | reverse complement strand
GTCCCCCTCCCCGAGCGGAGCTCGGGGAGGATTACCGGAACCCCGCTCCTCGACCGCACGTTCGCCCTGAATGCAGAACGCCGCGGAAATCGCCGCCGAGCCGTTCGAACTGATCGGGGCCAAGGCGGACGCCTTCGTCGAAGGCTTCTTCTACCAGCTCCCCAACATCCTGCTCGGCCTCGTCCTGCTGGTCCTCGCCTGGCTCGCCGCGCGGCTGCTCGCCTCGGGCATCCGGCGGATCGGCGCGCGGCGGGGGCGGCCGGATCTCGGCGTGGTGCTCGGCTCGCTCGCCAAGGCGGCGCTCTACGTGCTGGCGGTGCTGTTCGCGGCGGCGATCATCTTCCCCAGCGTCAAGCCGGCCGACATCCTCGCCACATTGGGAATCGGATCGGTGGCGATCGGATTCGCCTTCAAGGACATCTTGCAGAACCTGCTCGCCGGCCTCCTCCTCCTCATCCGGCGGCCGTTCCGGCAGGGGGACCAGATCGTGGTCAAGGATTTCGAGGGCACGGTCGAGCATATCGAGAGCCGCGCGACGCTGATCAAAACCTATGACGGGCGGCGGGTGATCATCCCCAATGCCGACATCTACACCTCGCCGGTGGTGGTGAACACGGCCTACGATCTGCTACGCGGCGAATATGACGTCGGCATCGGCTATGGCGACGACCCCGCCCGCGCGGCGGCGGCGTTCCGGGAGGCGATCGCCGGGGTGGAGGGCGTGCTCGCCGATCCGGCGCCCGAGGCGTTCCCGTGGGCGCTCAACGATTCGACGGTGGATCTGAGGCTGTGGTGGTGGACGGCCTCGAGCCGCGCCAACATGGTCCACGTCCGCGCACGGGTGATCCGCGCCGTCTACGAGAAGGCGAAGGCGCTCGGCATCGACCTGCCCTTCCCGACCCAGGTGATGCTGTTCCACGACCAGACCGAGGCGACGGACGGCGACCGCAGCCGGCAGCGCGAAGGCTGGCCGGCCGGCGAGGATCCGCCCCGGCCCCGGCGGGTGACGGTGGTGAAGGAGGAGGGCGCGCGATAAAGCCGCCCGGTGCCCGGGGAGGTCAGGCCGCCAGGGCCTCGTCCAGCAGCCGCGCCAGCCTCAGCCCGCCGGCGGCGATCTGGTGGCGGACGATCGGGATGAGGCGCTGCGTGGTGGCCTCGTCGATCGTCGGGCGTACCGTCGGCACTTCGGCGCAGGGATCGTCGAGCACGCCGCCATAAGCGAAGGTCCGGCTCGCTTCCCAGCTTTCGCGCGCCCAGTCCTCGACGCTCCCGCCGGCGAGCCGTGCCCGCTCCTCCATGCCCAGCGCGCCGAGGATGCCGGCGGCGCCGCCCGGCGGGGTCGAGATGCCGCGCTCGGCGAGGAGGCCGTCCCAGATCGAATGGAGGTTCAGCCGGCCGCCGATGACGCCGTAATTGGCGCCGAAGCGGTTGCCGCCGAGATCGCCGCGGTCGCCGGCATGGAGCGGCATGTGCAGGTCGCCGACGAAATGGACGAGGAAGGACAGCGCCATCAGCCGCTCGCGCGCCGGTACCGCCTTATCGGCGAGCAGCTTCACGTTGCGCTCGATCTGGGCGGAGACGCAATTGCCGTCCCGGCACGCGGCTTTCTGGTCGAACGGCTTGCACACGTCGACATTCTGATAGTGCCAGCTGTCGGCGTAGCTGAAGCGTTCGCCGAGGCGCTTGATGCAGTCCGGCCAGACGCTCAGATCGTTCATGTCGCGGATCGGGCAGGTCGGCGTGTCGAGCTTCGGCGCGTGGGCGATGAGGCCGCGGATCGCGGCGCGCGTCTGCGGCTTCACCTCCATCGCGGCGATCGTCGCGACCGAATTGTGGCCATATTCCCACCAGGCGGCGGCGGGGGAAGCGGCGAAGGCGAGCGCGATCAGCGCGAGGAAGCGGTACAGCATGGCGGCGTTCCTATAGGGGAAAGGTGACTCTTATTCGTCGCCGTAAATCGCAACTTTGCGGCCCTCGGGCGACGCAATGCCGCGATACATTCCGGGCGCATTGAACGCCCAGCCGCCGTCGCCGTCCGGCGTGACGACGATGACCCCGCCGATGCCGCCCAGCTCCCCGATCTCGTCGATGACGGCGCGGGCGGCGGTGCGCGGCAGCCAGCGCAACAGGCCCGCGGCACTCATGGGCCGCGCGTACCAGTAGCCTTGACCCTGGGTGCAGCCCAACTCCACCAGGGCGC
>JBKBVA010000334.1:0-2207 GCA_046289665.1 Allosphingosinicella sp. | reverse complement strand
GCGCAGGCCGAGCCTGCCGAGAAGGCGACCTGGCGCACGTCGGCGATCAGCCGCGCGGCATCGACGCCCGCGCGACGGATATTGAGGTTGCCGGCGTAACGCTCGACCGGCGAACCATTGAGGATCCAGCCCTGC
Organism: Allosphingosinicella sp.; assembly: GCA_046289665.1. GTDB lineage: Bacteria > Pseudomonadota > Alphaproteobacteria > Sphingomonadales > Sphingomonadaceae > Allosphingosinicella. Next base: position 2,072 of record JBKBVA010000334.1, on the reverse strand, counting down.
ATGCGCGTGCGGGCGACTTCGGCGAGCCTCGCGACGTGCGCTTGGTCCTCCTCGGCGCGCTCGGCGAGGAGCTTGGCGGCAGCACCGAAGCCGGCGCACAGGGCGGGCGACAGCGTGCCGGAGCGGATGCCGCCCTCCTGGCCCCCGCCATGGAGCAGCGGGTCGAGCGTCACGCCATCCCGCACCCATAGGGCACCGACGCCCTTGGGCCCATGAACCTTGTGCGCGCTGACGGCAACGAAGTCGCAGGCGTCGAGAGGAAGCGGTACCCGGCCTAACCCCTGCACCGCATCGCACAGGAACAAGGCGCCGCGCGAACGGGCGAGTTCGCCAAGCTGCGGGATCGGCTGGACCACCCCGATCTCGTTGTTGACCAGCATCGCCGCGACCAGCCCGGTGCGGTCGTCAATGCGCTCGGCGGCAAGGTCGAGATCGACGAGCCCGTCCGTTGCGACGGGAAGGATGTCGACCTCCACGCCCCACCGGCCAAGCCATTCCACCGTATCGAGCACGGCGGCATGCTCAGTGGCGAGCGTGACGACGCGGCGGCGACTATCGGGGAGACGCGAGAGAGCACCCTTCAACGCCCAGTTGATCGCCTCGGTCGCGCCGGACGTGAAGAAGAGCCTGCCCCCCTCTTTTCCGGCCTGAAGCGCCGCGCTCACCTGCTCGCGCGCGACCTCAACCATGGCAGCCGCCTCCCGCCCGAGCCGGTGCGAACTGTGCGGATTGGCGAACTTGTCGTCGAGCCACGGCCGCATCGCCTCCGCCGCCTCCGGCGCAAGCGGCGTCGTCGCCTGATAGTCGAGATAGATCGGCGTCATGCGGCGCGGCTCCGCGCCTTCTCGGCAATTTTCAGCCAGGTCTTCAGAAAATGATCGACGTCCTGCCAGGTGGTCGACCAGCCGAAGCTGACCCGGATGGTGCAAGCCGCCTCGTCTTCAGGCACACCGAATGCAGCCAGGGCTCGGCTCGGCTTGAGTGAACCCGAGGAACAGGCGCTTCCGGCCGACACGGCTATGCCGGCCGCATCGAATTGGATCAGCTGTGCCTGGGCACTGAGGCCGGGCATCGTGATTGCATTGATGTTTCCGATGTGCCGCGGCGCATCCTCGATGGATGCGAACTCCGGCTGGAACAGACCACCCGCCTGCCCGATCGGATATTCGAGGTCCGAGAATGCATGGCCCATGTCGAACATCCAGCGAGCCATCGGCAGCGCATCGATCGGGGGCCCGGGGAAATTGCCGATCTCGAAGACTTCAAGGGCAGCGGCGAAGCCCAGCGCTCCCGGTAGGTTCTGGGTTCCTGCACGGTACCCCAATTCCTGGCCGCCGACCGGTTTAAGCATTGCAAGATCGCGCACGAGCAACGCTCCGATTCCGGGTGGACCCCCAAACTTATGGGCCGAGACCACGATCAGGTCCGCATCCGGTAGCGGTACTTTCCCGGCAGACTGTGAGCAGTCCGACAGGAGAAGCCCGCCCGCCGTGCGCACGTCCTTGGCAAAGTCGTCGACCGGCTGTTCGACCCCCGTCTCGGAGTTGACGTGCTGAATCGCCACCATTGCTGGCGGACCGGATCCCAATGCGGCGCCGAGAGCTTCGCGAGAGACCTGCGCCTTCGCACCTATGGGAAGCACGTGCGCGTCGGGCGCCGCTCGAAACACGGCGTCGTGTTCTACGGCCGAAACGAGCAAGCGCCGGTCCGTCCGCCCCATCGCGATGTCGATCGCCTCACTGGCGCCCGAGGTGAAGATCACTTCACCATCCCACCCAAGCGCCCGCTTGATCCGTGCCCGCGCATCTTCCAGCGCCGCCCGCGCCGCGCGGCCCTCGGCATGGGGCGAGCTCGGATTCGCCCAGCGCTCCATCGCCTCCAGCATCGCCGCCTTCGCCGCCGGAAGCATCGGCGTCGTCGCGGCGTGGTCGAGATAGATGCGGGGCTGGGACACGTCCAAAGCTCAGATTTGTGGAATTCCGCGGAAATCCCATATAGGAGGCGCGCTCATTCCGGCCCAGCCGGTCTCACCTTATTCCGACGCAGGTGCAATGCCCGAAGTCATTTTCCCC
>JBKBVA010000333.1:0-2281 GCA_046289665.1 Allosphingosinicella sp. | reverse complement strand
GGCTGCCGCGGCCGCGCGCGGCCTCGTCCTCCAGCATGCGCAGCGCCGACAGGCCCGACGAGGCGGCGGTGCGCATCAGGCCGGTGCCCTCGCAATGCGGGCACGGCTTGGTCGAGGCTTCCAGCACGCCGGTCCGGAGGCGCTGGCGGCTCATCTCCATCAGCCCGAAGGAGGAGATGCGGCCGACCTGGATGCGGGCGCGGTCGTTCTTCAGCGCCTCCTTCATCGCCTTCTCGACCTTCCGGATGTGGCCGTTCGATTCCATGTCGATGAAGTCGATGACGACGAGGCCGGCCATGTCGCGCAGCCGCAGCTGGCGGGCGATCTCGTTCGCCGCCTCGAGGTTGGTCGCGTAGGCGGTCTGCTCGATATTGTGCTCGCGCGTCGACCGGCCGGAGTTGATGTCGATCGACACCAGAGCTTCCGTCGGGTTGATGACGAGGTAGCCGCCGGATTTCAGCTGCACGACCGGCTGGTACATGGCCGAAAGCTGGTCCTCGACCCCGAAGCGCTGGAAGAGCGGCACCGGATCGTCGTAATGCGTCACCTTCTTGACGTGGCTCGGCATCAGCAGCTTCATGAAGTTGCGGGCGGCGCGATAGCCTTCCTCGCCCTCCACCAGCACTTCGTCGATGTCGCGGTTGTAGATGTCGCGGATCGCCCGCTTGATGAGGTCGCTGTCGCCGTAGATGAGCGCGGGCGCCGAGCTCTTCAGCGTCCGCTCGCGGATCTCGTCCCAGAGGCGGGCGAGATAGTCGAAGTCGCGCTTGATCTCGGTCTTGGTGCGCGACAGGCCGGCGGTGCGCACGATGCAGCTCATGCTGTTCGGCAGCGCCAGGTCCGACATGATCTGCTTCAGGCGCTTCCGGTCCGCGCCGTTCGAGATCTTGCGGCTGATGCCCCCGCCATGGGTGGTGTTCGGCATCAGCACGCAATAGCGCCCCGCAAGGCTCAGATAGGTGGTGAGCGCCGCGCCCTTGTTGCCGCGCTCTTCCTTGACGACCTGGACGAGCAGCACCTGGCGGCGCCGGATGACGTCCTGGATCTTGTAGCGGCGGCGCAGATTCTGGCGCTTGCGCCGCAGCTCGTCGGCGGCGCTTTCCTCGGGCGGGGCGGCGGCGGTTTCGGCCGGCGGCGGCGAATCCTCGTCATCGGCCTCCTCGCCATTGCCGTCGTCGGCGCCGGCGGATTCGTAGCCGCCTTCCTCTTCATCCTCGTCGCGATCGTCGTAGCGGCTGTCCTCGGCCGAGCGCAGACGCTCTTCCTCGGCGGCATGCTCGGCTTCCTCGCGCAGCAGCGCCTCGCGATCCTCCTTGGGGATCTGGTAGTAATCGGGGTGGATTTCCGAAAAAGCGAGGAAGCCGTGGCGGTTGCCGCCGTAATCGATGAAGGCGGCCTGGAGCGAGGGCTCCACGCGCGTCACCTTGGCAAGATAGATATTCCCCTTGAGCTGCTTGTGCTCGGCGGATTCGAAATCAAGCTCTTCGATCCGGTTTCCCTTGACCACGGCCACCCGGGTTTCTTCCTGGTGGCGCGCGTCGATCAGCATGCGCATCGTCATTAAGTTCACTCCACGCGCGCGCCGCCGCATGGGCCGGGCCGGGGGGTTCGAACCCCCGCGTCCAAAGCTGCCGGGCGAGGCGCTCTACGCGCTCGAATAGGGACGCGGGCGCGGCCGTTGCGGCGCGCGCCTCGAAAGTCCGGGTTGCAAAGAAAATCGTCGCTTCTGCTGCTTTCGGCATGGCGGGCGCGAACGCCGGCCGCAGCTCTCCCGACGCGACGCCCGTCCATCTTTCAGGGCGTTGCCGATCCGGGAAAAAATGCCTCATGCAGCGTCAACCTTGGTGGCCGGCAGGGCGCCGGCTCGACTTGTTCGGGGGCTCCGAAGACGGTCTCGCCTTCGACACCGGGCCGATACTCGCTGCTAGCACTTGCCGGCACCAGCGCGCAACCTCGAAGGCTCGGAAGGCAATTTGCGTTTTCCGGTGGACCTTTGGCCCGCACCCCCGCCAAATAGCGCGATGGAGTTCCTGCTCGCTCTTCTCGGCCTCCTCCTCGGCACGGGCGCCCCGGCGGCCGCCGGCGGCGACCGCGCGGAAGGCGTCACGGTCGAGCTGCCCGCGCCCGCCAAGGCGGCGCGCGAGCCGCTGCCGCGCATCTGCTGAACGCGCGCCGGTTGACGCGTCACGGCCGCGGCCTAGAATGGGCTCGACACCACTGCCGGGCCCCGCGATGCACGCCGACGCCGACTTTGCGCCGATGCTGGCCGCCGCCGACGCGG
>JBKBVA010000332.1:0-2291 GCA_046289665.1 Allosphingosinicella sp. | reverse complement strand
CCAATGGCGGCGGCGCGGCCTGGATCGTGTCGGCGGGGCCGTTCGGCGAACCGGCCAAAGCGGATTTCCTCGCAGGGCTCGCAACGCTGGAAAAGGAGCCCGGCCCCGCGATCCTCGCCGCCCCCGGCGCGCTCCGCCTGTCGGCCGAGGACTATCACGAGGTGGCGCGGGCGATGATCGCCCATTGCGCCGGCCTCGGCTCGCGCATGGCAATCCTCGATCTCCACGGCGGGAACCCCTCCGAAGCGGCGGCGAGCGACCTCGCCGCGTCGCTCGGCGCATTTCGGGCGGCGCTGGCGGAGGTTCCGCAGGAGCACAGATCGTTCGCCGCCGCTTATCATCCCTGGATCGTCACCGCTGCGGGGACGGTGCCGCCGTCCGCGGCGATGGCGGGCATCTGGGCGAGGACGGATGCCGATGCCGGCGTCTGGCAGGCGCCGGCCAACACGCCCGTCGGTGGCGCGAACGACGTCGCGATCGGGATCGACGATGCGATGCAGCAGGACATGAACGTCCCGCTCGACGGGCTCGCCGTCAATGCGATCCGGCCTTTCGCCGGCCGGGGCGTTCTCGTGTGGGGCGCGCGGACGCTCGACGGCAATTCGCAGGATTTCCGCTACATACCCGTGCGCCGGACCGCCGTCATGATCGAGCAGTCGATCCGCCTGGCGCTGGAGGCCTATGCGTTCGAGCCGAACGTCGCCGCTACCTGGGCCACCGTGCGATCAATGGTCGCGGCCTTCCTCACCGCTGTCTGGAAGGAGGGCGGCCTCCAGGGTTCCCGGCCGGACGACGCCTTCGCGGTGCAGTGCGGGCTCGGAACGACGATGACGGCAGAGGACATCGTCGAGGGCAGGATGCTGGTGACCGTGCTCGTCGCGGTGGTGCGCCCGGCCGAGTTCCTCGCGCTCACATTCGCGCAGCAGATGGCCTCGTCCTGAACCCCGCGCGGCGTTCAGGCGGCGCGCTCCAGCCGGACGAAGCTGAAGGCGGGCCGCCCGCCTTCGGCGGGGTGGTCCTCGCGGGAGACTTCGGTCCAGGCGGCGGGATCGGGGGCGGGCATGAACGTGTCGCCGGGTATGTCGCCATGGACCTCGGTGAGCTCGATCGCATCGGCGCGCGGCAGGAAGGCGGCGAAGATCTCGGCGCCGCCGATCACCGAGACGCGCTCCGCATCGCCGGCGGCGGCGAGGGCGTCTTCGGCGGTGTGGACCACCTCGGCGCCTTCGGCCCGCCACGCCCGATCCCGCGTCAGGACGATGTGGCGGCGGCCCGGCAGCAGGCCCGGCAGGCTGTCGAAGGTGCGGCGGCCCATGATCATCGGCGTGCCGGTGGTGACGCGTTTGAAGTGCCGGAGGTCGGCCGGCAGGTGCCAGGGAAGCGCGCCGTCCCGGCCGATCACGCCGTTCCGCGCCCGGGCGACGACGAGGGTGATGCGGGGCCGTGTCACCGCGTCATCCCGGCGCAGGCCGGGATCTCAGGACTAGAGGTCACAGCCGTCTCCACGAGACCCCGGCCTTCGCCGGGGGTGACGACAAAGGTGAGGGCCACAGGTCAAACCGCCACCTCAGCCTTGATGTGCGGGTGGGGGTCGTAGCCCTCTATCTCGAAATCCTCGTAACGATACTGGTCGATGCCGTCGGGCCGGCGCAGAATCGTCAGCGTCGGGAGCGGGCGGGGGTCTCGGGTGAGCTGGAGGCGGGCCTGGTCGAGGTGGTTGGAATAGAGGTGGCAGTCGCCGCCGGTCCAGACGAACTCGCCCGGCTCCAGCCCGCATTGCTGGGCGAGCATGTGGGTGAGCAAAGCGTAGCTGGCGATGTTGTTGCTTGCCGTAGACGGGGCCGAGATTGCCGTCCCCGTCCGCCCATTCGTCCCAGATGCTGACCTTGTTCTCCTTGAGGTACGCGATGTTGGTGTGGCCCTTCAGGAACCAGAGCAGTTCGATCAGGATCGAGCGGATGTGGAGCTTCTTGGTGGTGAGGAGCGGGAATCCGTTCGACAGGTCGAAGCGCATCTGGTGGCCGAAGACGGAGAGCGTGCCGGTGCCGGTGCGGTCGGCCTGGGGGACGCCTTCGTCGAGGATGCGGCGGAGGAGATCGTGATAGGGCTGCATCGCCCTTCTATGGCCGGGACGAAGACGCTTTGGAAGGCGGTGCGGAGGCGGGTGCGCACGGCAATTCCCCTCCCTTCGCACCGGCGTCGTCGCGGAGGGCGTGGCCATTGCAGAGGGAGGGGCGAGGGGTGGGTTTCACGCCGGAGGCGGTGCGGAGGCGGCTGACCCACCCCCGGCC
>JBKBVA010000331.1:0-2302 GCA_046289665.1 Allosphingosinicella sp. | reverse complement strand
GGCGCCTGGACCGCCGACTTCCGCTTCCCGCGCGACGCAGCCGTCTGGGCCTTCGCCCGCTCCGATCTCGCCCGGGTCAGCAACCAGCCCTGGCGGCCGGAGAGCTGGACGGTCGAGACGCCCGGCGTCCGGCTCGAGCGGCAGGGCTGGTACGACGTCCTCGTCGCCGCGGACGGCGGGCCGGTGCCCCGCAACGTCCGCATCCGCTTCACCCCCTTCGCCGAGGATATCGAGACCGGCTACGACGCCGCCCTGGTCTTCACCGACGGCTCGGTCGCTTTGTTCGACCAGCAGTTCAAGGCCTTCCCGGCCGCCTCTCCCGCCGAAGTCGCCGCTCTTCCGCTCGACGCGGGCCAGGTCCCCGCCGCCGCCCAGGCGACCCGCGTCACCTTCCGCGACGCGGGCGGCCGCGTCCTCCACGCCGGCCGCCGCCACGCCTCCGTCACCCTCGACGACGCCGGCACCTACGTCCTGTTCGGCCCGGCCGAGCCGATCGTCACCGATGCGATCGCGGCCATCGTCGATCCCGGCCTTCCCGGCTGGCTGGGCGATTTCCTCGACGTCCAGACGCCGCTGATCCTCGGCCGCTACGCCGCGGCCCTGGGCCCGCCGCCCGGCCCGAAGCCGACCCTGATGGCGAGCTGGGGCGGCCCGGTCGGCGGCCCCGGCCACGTCAGCACCGGCGGCAGCGTCCTCCCCGGCCTCGTCGTCATGACCTTCATGGGGGAGGGCCTGCTCGAGGAACAGCCGCCGGTGCGCGATCAGACGCGCTGGTTCATCGCCCATGAAGGCGCCCATTTCTGGCTCGGCCAGGCGGTGATGTACGAATCCCCGCGCGATGCCTGGATCACCGAGGGCGGCGCCGATCTCCTCGCCATCCGCACCGTCGCCGCCATCGATCCCGCCTACGACGCGAGGGCCGCGCTGCAGCGCCTGCTCGACGAATGCCTGAAGCTCAGCGCCGGCGGCCCGCTCTCGAGTGCGCAGGAGCGCGGCGCCCACCGCGCCTTCTACGGCTGCGGGGCGATGTTCGGCCTCGCCGCCGAGGCCTCGTCGGGCAAGAGCTTCCCCGCCTGGATCCGCCCGCTGATCGACGCCAACCGCGCCGACGGCGTCCTCTCCCGCGCCGAATGGCTCGCCGCTTTGGGCGATCCGGCGCTGCGCCAGGCGGTCCTCGCCCTGCTCGACACCGGCGCCGCCGATCCGGCCAGGGCCTATGCCGCGCTCTTCGCCCGCGCCGGCGTGCCGCACGTCCTCGCCGCCGATGGCACGCTCACCCTGCAATGAACGTCTTCGAACTTCGCATCACCGCGACCGCGGACGACATCGACGAGCTCGGCCACGTCAACAATGCCGTCTGGGTGCGCTGGATCCAGGACATGGCGACCAGCCACTGGCGCGCCGCCGCCGATCCCGCCCATGTCGACGCCTATGTCTGGGTCGTCACCCGCCACGAGATCGATTATCTCCGCTTCGTCCTCCCCGGCGAGACGGTGACGGCGCGCACCTGGGTCGGCGAAGCCCCGCGGGGCGCCCGCTTCGACCGCCACGTCGAATTCACCGGCGAAGACGGCAAGCCCCGCGTCCGCGCCCGGACCACCTGGGCCATCCTCGACAAGGCCACCGGCAGACCGCTCCGCGTACCCAAGGAAGTCGCGGCGCCGTTCCTCTAAAATCCTCCCCCAGCTCGCTGGGGGAGGGGGACCGCGCGCAGCGCGGTGGAGGGGCCGAGCGAAGCGAGGAAGAACGGCTCCGGCTCCGCCTGGCCGCCCCTCCACCACCGCCTCCGGCGGCGGTCCCCCTCCCCGAGCACAGCTCGGGGAGGATTTCAGAACCCCTTCACCGCCTCGACGATGCGCGGATAGGCGCGGCCGCTCACCCCGAAGCCCATATGGCTGCAATCGAGCTCCAGCTCCGCGTCGCGCTCCCCAGGCTTCCCCCGCGCCCCGTCGACCGACACGATCCCGTCGCGGCGCGACCAGATCGCCAGCGTCGGCACCGGCGGCTTCACCGCCGGGTCCTTCTCGATCGGCGGCGCGTGGACCGGGTGGCCCGCCACCATCTCGTACAGCCGCCAGACATTGTTGTTGCGCCGCCGGTCGCCGGAGAAAGGCGAGCCCAGGGTCACCACCTTCTCGACCAGGTCGGGCCGCTCCTGCGCCACCACCCGCGCATAGATGCCGCCGAGGCTCCAGCCGACCAGGATTACCTTCTCGCCCGCCCCGAACGCCGCCACCCGCTCGGCGATGCGGTCCACGATCGTCTCGGTGACGCCCCGGTTCAGCCCCATCCCCCAGCCGAC
>JBKBVA010000330.1:0-2307 GCA_046289665.1 Allosphingosinicella sp. | reverse complement strand
CCCCGAGCAGCCGGGCCGCGCTGTCCGGATCGTACGCCCGCTCTTCGGTGTCTTCGGCGAAGCGGACGGCCGGATCAATCTCGTTGGGCGCCGGATGGATCCGCGCCTCGTGGCCGGCCTCGCCGAGCATGCCCTCGAACTCCGCATGGAAGCGCGCGACCGACATCGGCCGCAGCGGCAGGGTGCGCAGGCCGCCGGCGTCCGAGAGCGTGGCAGCATGGTCGACGAGATCGAGGCCGAGCTCGAACGGTCCGCGCGGACCGTAGGGCGGCTCGGTCCGGAGGCCGCGCGGGTGCAGCCGCAATGTGAGGTGCCAGCCGTGGTTGCGCCACGGCAGCAGGGCGACCGCGACCTTGCCGACGATCTGGCTGTAGAGGTGGAGCGCGGCGATGGTCGGGCCGTCGCGCCCCGCGCTCAGCCTCGGCCAGCTTGTGATTCGCTCCATCGCCCGCTCCCGCCGCCGCTCCCGCACAGCGTCGGCCAGAGGCGCGGCGATGGCAAGGGGGCGCGCAGGCCGCGGGCGGGCCGGCCTACCAGGCGCCGGTGCGGCGGGTGGTGCGGCGGCCTCCGGCGAAGCGGCGGTAGAGATAGCCGATGCCGGCGGCGAAAAGCAGTTTCCTGATCATGATGGCTCCTTTGGTTGTCCCTGAAGAGCGGGCGGGACGGGGTGGTTGTTCCGTCCGGCCGGGGCGGTTTCGACGGGGTGACGCCGCGCGGCGTTCACCCGGTGCGTCATCCCGGCGAAGACCGGGATCTCGGCCCGGGAGGAACGGCGCGTTCTTCACCCGACGAGATCCCGGCCTGCGCCGGGATGACGGCGAGCAGGACGACGGTCGAGAAGACTTTCCTCGCCACGGCATCCTCGTCTAGAGCGCGGGCCATGTCCGATCTCGACCAGATGACCGCCGATCTCACCGGCCGTATCGCGGCCGCGCCCGATCTTGCCGCCCTCGACGCGGAGCGGGTGGCCGCGCTCGGCAAGCAGGGGCAGGTGACGCAGCTGCTGAAGACGCTGGGCGCGATGTCGCCGGAGCAGCGCCAGGCGGAGGGGCCGCGCATCCACGCGCTGCGGGAAGCCGTCACCGACGCCATTGCGGCGCGCAAGGCGGCGCTGGAGGCGGCCGAGATGGAGCGCCGGCTCGCCACCGAGACGCTCGACATGACGCTGCCGGCCGATCCGGGGCCACAGGGCAGCGTCCATCCGGTCAGCCAGGTGATGGACGAGCTGGCGGAAATCTTCGCCGATCTCGGCTTCTCGGTCGCCACCGGCCCCGAGATCGAGGACGACTGGCACAATTTCACCGCGCTCAACATCCCCGAGAGCCATCCGGCCCGGGCGATGCACGACACCTTCTATTTCCCGGACCAATTGAGCGATGCCTGCGACGCGGGCGAGAAGAAGCGCCTGCTGCTCAGGACCCACACCTCGCCGGTGCAGATCCGCACCATGCTGAAGCAGCCGCCGCCCATCTACGTCATCGCGCCCGGCCGCACCTACCGCTCCGACAGCGACGCCACCCACACGCCGATGTTCCACCAGGTGGAGGGGCTCGTCATCGACCGCGGCATCACGCTGGGCCACCTCAAGTGGACGCTGGAGACCTTCCTCAAGGCCTTCTTCGAGCGCGACGACATCGTGCTGCGGATGCGCCCGTCCTACTTCCCCTTCACCGAGCCGTCGGCCGAGGTCGATGTCGGCTACACGATCGTCAACGGCCGCCGCGTCCTCGGCGGCAACGAGGGCTGGATGGAGCTGCTCGGCTCCGGCATGGTCCACCCCCGGGTGATCCGCAATTGCGGGCTCGATCCCGACGAGTGGCAGGGCTTCGCCTTCGGCTGCGGCATCGACCGGCTGGCGATGCTGAAATACGGCATGGACGACCTGCGCGCCTTCTTCGACGGCGATCTGCGCTGGCTGAAGCATTACGGCTTCGCCGCGCTCGACGTGCCCACGCTCAGCGGTGGAGTCGGGGCATGAAGTTCACTTTGTCCTGGCTGAAGCAGCATCTCGACACCGATGCCGGGCTCGACGCCATCGTCGAGACGCTGACCGCGGTCGGGCTCGAGGTCGAGGGGGTCGAGAATCCGGCCGAGAAGCTGGCGCCCTTCACCATCGCCCGCGTCCTCACCGCCGAGCGGCATCCGCAGGCCGACAAATTGCAGGTGCTGAGCGTCGATGCGGGGACCGGCGAGCCGATCCAGGTGGTCTGCGGCGCCCCCAACGCGCGCGCCGGCATGCTCGGCGTGTTCGGCGCGCCCGGCGCCTATGTGCCGGGCAGCGACCTCACCCTGAAGGTGGCCGCGATC
>JBKBVA010000032.1:0-14576 GCA_046289665.1 Allosphingosinicella sp. | reverse complement strand
GGTCGCGGCGGGTGGGACTGTCGTCCTTTCCTCCGGCGCCAAGGTCACTCTGAACGCCAACGGCTCGCTGACCTACGACCAGAACGGCGCTTATGCGGGGCTTTCGCAATTCGGGACCGGCGCGCCGAACAGCGTCGCCATCGAATCCTTCAGCTATGTTCTGGAGAGCGGCCGCTCCGCCGAGGTCAATGTCGTGATCAGGGGCGTCGCAAGCGCGGGGGACGTCATCGCCGGGGACAGCGGCAACAATGTATTGGCAGGCACGGCGGGAGACGACCGCTTCTCGCTTGCGCAAGGCGGGGACGATACCGTTTCCGGCCTCGGCGGGAACGACGAATTCGCCTTCGGGAAAGCCTTCACGGCTGCCGACAGGATCGACGGCGGGTCGGGTTCGGACGTCCTTGTCCTCCACGGCGCCTATTCCTCCGGGGTCCGGCTGTCCGCCAACACCCTCGTCAACGTGGAGACGATCAGTCTCCTTTCTTCGCCGGCGGGCGGCTATTTCGGATACAATCTGACCCTCCACGACGGCAATGTCGCCGCGGGCGCCGTGCTGACCGTCGACGGGTCCAAGCTCCGCTTCGGCGAAGCGCTCATGCTTTACGGGCAGGCGGAGCTGGACGGCGGGCTCATCGTATCCGGGGGCTCCAGTCACGACTGGATCTTCGGGAGCCAGGGCGCGGACACGATCCAGGGAGGCCTCGGCCGCGACCGGATGTGGGGCAATGGCGGTGACGACACCTTCTCGGTGGTCGGACTCGATCAGTTCGCCGGCGACAGGATCGACGGCGGCGATGGCAGCGACACGCTGGTGCTCCAAGGCGCGATGTCCGCAGGCATTCGCTTCGAGGCCGACACGATGGTCAACGTCGAAACGATCACCCTGGTCTCCGCGTCGACCGGCTACAACAGCTACAACCTCACCCCGCACAACGCGACGGTCGCGGCAGGTCAGACGCTCACCATCGACGGCTCCGCCCTGCAGCGCGGTGAGACGATGATGATCTACGGCACCGCGGAAACCGACGGCCGCTTCGTCATGAGGGGCGGCGCGGGCAACGATTATCTGTTCGGGGGTGCCGGCGACGATGTGCTGATCGGTGGCCTCGGGCGCGACCAGTTGCGCGGCAATGGCGGTGCCGACACCTTCGTCTACTCGGGTGCGTCGCAATCCACCGGCACGAATTTCGACCGGATCGTCGGATTCGACTGGCGCGAGGACAGGATCGATCTTCCCGACACCGTGGCCGGTTGGAACGGCGCGGTCGACGGCGCCCTCAACGCGGCGAGCTTCGATGCCGATATCGCCGCGGCCGTCAACGCGACGCTCGATGCCGGTTCGGCTCTGCTGTTCACCGCCACGTCCGGCAATTATTCCGGCCGCGCCTTCCTGGTGATCGACGCCGACGGCGACGGCAGCTACTCGGCAGGGCAGGACTATCTGATGGAACTGGTCAGCCCGGCCGTGCCACTGCCGGGAACGACCGAATTCTTCGTGTAGGCCCGGCCGCCGGCTTCTAGCCCTCGACCCCCACCGGGTCCTCGCCCTTCTCGCGCTCGGCCAGGTGGCGGCCGGTCGCGGCGAAATAGACCATCTCCGCCACGTTGGTCGCGTGGTCGCCGACGCGTTCCAGATTCTTCGCGATGAAGAGGAGGTGGGTGGCTGCGGTGATGTTCTGGGGGTCTTCCATCATGAACGTCAAAAGCGTGCGGAAGATCGAATTGTAGAAATCGTCGACCGCCTTGTCGCGCTCGCACACCGCCGCGGCCTTGTCGGCGTCGCGGGCGGCGAAGGCGTCGAGGACGTCGTGGACCATCTCGGACGCGATCCTCGCCATCTCCGGGAGGAGGGAGAGGGGGCGCAGGTTCGCGCTGTCCTCAACGACGTGGACGCGCTTGGCGATGTTCTTGGCATAGTCGCCGATCCGCTCGATCACGCCGGCGATCTTCAAGGCCGCGACCACCTCGCGCAGGTCGTCGGCCATCGGGGCGCGGAGCGCGATGATCTGGACGGCGCGCCGCTCGATCTCGGCCTCGAGCGCGTCGATCTTCCTGTCGCCGTCGATGACCTTCTTCGCCGCCTCGCCATCGCGCTGGACGAGGGCGCGCATCGATTCGGCGATGGCGGCCTCGGCGAGCCCGCCCATCTCGGCGATCGAGGCGCGCAGCTGATCGAGATCCTCGTCGAAGGCTTTGACGGTGTGGGTGGCCATGTCGCGTCTCCTCAGCCGTAGCGGCCGGTAATATAGTCCTTGGTGCGCTCGGCCCGCGGATTTGTGAAGATCTCCGACGTGTCGCCATATTCGACGAGCGTGCCGAGGTGGAAGAAGGCGGTGCGCTGGGAGACGCGGGCCGCCTGCTGCATATTGTGGGTGACGATGACGATCGCGTAGCGGCCGCGCAATTCGTGGATCAGCTCCTCGATCTTGGCGGTGGCGATCGGATCGAGCGCGGAGCACGGCTCGTCCATCAGGATCACCTCGGGATCGACGGCGATGGCGCGGGCGATGCAGAGGCGCTGCTGCTGGCCGCCGGACAGGGCCGTGCCGCTCTCGTTCAGCCGGTCCTTCACTTCCTCCCAGAGGCCCGCTTTCTTCAGCGACTGCTCGACGACGGCGTCGAGGTCGGCGCGGTTGGAGGCGAGGCCGTGGATGCGCGGGCCGTAGGCGACGTTCTCGTAGATCGACTTGGGGAAGGGGTTGGGCTTCTGGAACACCATGCCGACGCGGGCGCGCAGCTGGACGACGTCCATGCCGGAGGAATAGATGTCCTGGCCGTCGAGCTCGATCTTCCCCTCGACGCGGGCGTTCGCGATGGTGTCGTTCATCCGGTTCATGGTGCGCAGGAAGGTCGACTTGCCGCAGCCCGACGGGCCGATGAAGGCGGTGACGTTCTCGAGCGCGATGTCGATCGAGACGTTGTCGATCGCTCTATTGTCTCCATAGAAGACGCTGACGCCGCGCGCCGTCATCTTGGGCTCGGCGCCGGCCACGGCGGGGGCGTCGGGCGAGAGGGTGGTCGCGTCTTGCATAAGGGTCACCAACGTCGTTCGAACTTGTTGCGGAGGTAGATGGCGAGGCCGTTCATCGCGAGCAGGAAGACGAGCAGGACGATGATCGCGGCGGAGGTCTTCTCGACGAAGCCGCGGCTGACCTCGTCGGACCAGAGGAAGATCTGGACGGGGAGCACGGTGGCGGGATCGGTGAAGCCGCCCGGCGGGGTGGCGATGAAGGCGCGCATGCCGATCATCAGCAAGGGCGCGGTCTCGCCCAAAGCGCGGGCCATGCCGATGATGGTGCCGGTGAGGATGCCGGGAAGGGCGAGCGGCAGGACGTGGTGGAAGACGACCTGGACGCGGCTCGCGCCGATGCCCAAAGCCGCGTCGCGGATCGAGGGCGGCACCGACTTGATCGCGTTCCTGCCGGCGATGACGATGACCGGCATGGTCATCAGCGCGAGGGTGAGGCCGCCGACGAGGGGGGCCGAGCGCGGCAGGTGCATGAAGTTGAGGAATACGGCGAGGCCCAGGAGGCCGAAGATGATCGAGGGCACGGCGGCGAGATTGTTGATCGACACCTCGATCATGTCGGTCCAGCGGTTCCTGGGCGCATATTCCTCCAGATAGACGGCCGAGAGCACGCCGATCGGAAAAGCGAGGGCGAGGGTGACGAGCATCGTCAGCAGCGAGCCCTTGAACGCGCCCCAGACGCCGACGGCGGAGGGATCGGTGGCGTCGGCGGAGGTGAGGAAGCTCGAATTGAAGCCGGTGCGGACGGCGTCGGCCTGTTCGAGCTGGCGGTAGCGCGCCTCGGCGGCGGGATCGGACCCGCCCTTGGCGGCCATGTCGATGCCGCTCGAGGCGGCGAGCCAGAAGGTCTCGCTGCGCTGGAGGATGTCGGGATTCTCGCCGATCCCGTCGCGCACCTTCAGCCAGGCGCGGTCGGAGAGGAGGCGCGCGCCGCCCTCGCCATATTGCGCCTCGGCCGCGGCGGCGACGGCGCCCTGGACGTCGGCGGCGTTCAGCACCGCCTGCCGGTTCTCGCCGGCGAGGCTGGCGGGATCGATCATCAGCGGGCTCGCCGGGAAGTTCACCTCGAGCCGGATCTCGGCCTGGCTGAAGCCGCGCAGGCCGTTGCCCATCATGGTGACGAGCAGGAAGGCGAGGAAGGCGGCGGAGAGCAGGACGGCGAACAAGCCGACCATGCGGAAGCGCCGCTCGGCCGCATAGCGCCGGCGGATGCGCTGCTGCATCGCCTCGCCGGACCAGTCGGTGGGGGTGCGGACCTCACTCATCTTGCGACTCTCCGGCCGTCATGCCGGACCTGATCCGGCATCCACCTTCTTCCCGCGCGGGGGAGGAAGGAAGATGGACCCCGGATCAAGTCCGGGGTGACGAAATGAGTGGGGCGGGCGGTCCTACTCATAGGCTTCGCGGTACTTTTTGACGACGCGCAGGGCGACGATGTTGAGCAGCAGGGTGACGATGAACAGGACGAGGCCGAGGGCGAAGGCGGCGAGCGTCTTGGCGCTGTCGAATTCCTGGTCGCCGGTCAGCAACTGCACGATCTGGGTGGTCACCGTCGTCACGCTGGCGAAGGGGTTGGCGGTCAGGTTGGCGGCGAGGCCGGCGGCCATCACCACGATCATCGTCTCGCCGATCGCGCGGCTGACGGCGAGGAGGACGCCGCCGACGATGCCGGGCAGCGCCGCGGGGACGACGACCTTGCGGATCGTCTCCGACGTGGTCGCGCCCATGGCGAGCGAGCCGTCGCGCATCGCCTGCGGCACGGCGGTGATCGAATCGTCGGCCATCGAGGAGACGAAGGGGATGATCATGATGCCCATGACGAGCCCGGCGGCGAGCGCGCTTTCGGACGACGCGCCGGTGATGCCGAGCATCTGGCCGAAGTCGCGCACGGCCGGCGCGACGGTGAGGGCGGCGAAATAGCCGTAGACCACGGTCGGGATGCCGGCGAGCATCTCGAGCAGGGGCTTCATCCACTTGCGCACGCCCGGCCGCGCATATTGGGTGAGGTAGATGGCGCTCATCAGCCCCAGGGGAATGGCGACGACCATGGCGATGATCGCGCCGATGAAGATCGTGCCCCAGAAGAGCGGGATCGCCCCGAACGCGCCCGACGAGCCGACCTGGTCGGCGCGGATCGCGGTCTGCGGGCTCCAGTTGAGGCCAAACAGGAATTCGATGGGAGAGACCATCGAGAAGAAGCGCAGCGACTCGAACAGGAGCGACAGGACGATGCCGAGCGTGGTGAGGATCGCGATCAGCGAGGCGATGAGCAGCACCGCCATCACCAGCCGCTCGACCCGGGTCCGCGCGCGGAAGGCGGGGGAGACGCGGCTGAAGGCGAAGGCGCCGCCGGCAAAGGCGAGGAGCAAGGCGGCGACGGTGCCGATCGTCCGGTAGCGGCCGAGCGCCTCGGCATAGACCGGCGCGAGTTCGGCGGACTGCGGGTTGAAGCCGGCCTGGCGGGCGCCGACCGCGATCTCGCGCGCTTCGCGCAGGATGGCGAGGCGCTGCATCTCAAAGGGCGGCAGGGACGCCGCGGCCTGGCTCTCCATCACCGCCTGGTGGACGAGGTTGGCCGAGAGCGGCGCCCAGATGGCGAGGAAGACGAGGGCGGGGAGCGCCGTCCACAGCGCGACGTACCAGCCATGGTAATTGGGCAGCGAATGGGGGCGCGCACCGGCGGACGGGCCGCCCTGCGAGGCGCCCGGCGCGGCAAAGGCCATGGCCCGGCCGCGGGCGGTGAGCCAGCCCAGCATCGCCAGGCCGATGACCGTCAGGAGGGTGGGGGTTGGTGACATGCTTTTTCCAACTTCCCTGTTGGTGAATCCGCCGAACTGGTGGTTTCGCGCCGGGTCCGGTTAACCGAGCCCGGCGCGTTACGCACTATCCAATTGCCTAGTTCAGCTCGTTCGCGTCGAGCGGCGTCGCCTGGGTCGCCGCCTGCGTCGCCTTCGCCTGCACGTCGGCGGGCGAGGGAATGAGGCCGCGGCGCTCGAGATAGCCGCCCTGGCCCCAGGCGCGCGCATATTCGGCGAGGAATTCGCGCATGCCGGGGATCACGTTCAGATGCTCGCCCTTGGCGTAGAGGTAGATCTGCCGCGCGCCCGGATATTCGAGGCTGGAGATCGTCTCGGCCGTCGGCGCGACGCCGGACAGCGGGATGCCGCGGACCTTGTCGGCATTCTCTTCCATGAAGGAATAGCCGAGGACGCCGACCGCGCCGGGATTCTGCGTCACCTTCTGGACGAGGAGGTTGTCGTTCTCGCCGGCATCGACCCAGGCGCCGTCCTCGCGGATCTTGGTGCAGACGTCCTTGTGGCGGTCCTTGTCGGATTCCTTCAGCGCCTTCATCTCCGGATTGGCGTCGCAGCCCTTTTCGAGGATCAGCTCGACGAAGCTGTCGCGGGTGCCCGACGTCGGCGGCGGGCCGAAGACGCGGATCGGCTGGTTGGGGAGCGAGGGATCGATGTCCGACCAGGTCTTCGCCGTGTTGGCCCTGCCATAGGGATTGGCGGCGACAGCTTCGTAGACCTGCTGCGGCGTCAGCCGCAGGCCGGTGGCGTTGTTCGCCTCGATCAGGGCGAGGCCGTCGATGCCGACCGGAACCTCGATCACCTGATTGACGCCGTTCGAGCGGCAATCCTCGAGCTCGGACGCCTTGATGCGACGCGAGGCGTTGGTCATGTCGGGGAACTGATCGCCCACGCCCGAGCAGAACAATTTCATGCCCGCGCCGGTGCCGGTCGATTCGACGATGACGCTCATGCCCGGATTGGCGCGCTGGAACTGCTCGGCGACCGCGGTGGTGAACGGATAGACGGTCGAAGAGCCGACGATCTGGATCTGCTGGCCCGAACCGCCCCCGGTTCCCTCCCCGCATCCCGCGAGCGCGAAAGCGGCGATGGCCGCCGCGAAAATCGATTTTCTCAATGGTGCCTCCATGCTCGTCCCGAATAACGGGGACCGAAGACCGGACTAGGTCCGTTCGGCTTGGTTTGTGTGAACTTTCCGTGACACTTTGATGACTCCCGCCGGCTCAGGAGGGGGACCGCGGCGCGCGCGGCAGCAGCACGTGGACGTTCGTGCCCTCGCCGACGGTGCTGGCGATGTCGAGCCGGCCGCGGTGGCGCCCGACGATATGCTTGACGATGGCGAGGCCGAGGCCGGTCCCGCCCTCGGCGCGGCTGCGGCCGGGATCGACCCGGTAGAAGCGCTCGGTGAGCCGGGGGAGGTGCTCGGCCGGGATCCCTTCGCCCTGGTCGGCGACGGTGAGGCGGAGCATCGCCCCTTCCTCCGCCAGCCGCACCGTCACCTCCTGCCCGTCCCGGCCGTATTTCACCGCGTTGACGACGAGGTTGCGCAGCAGCTGGAGGAGCTGGGTGGGGTCGCCGGTGACGATTGCCTCGCCCGCCGCATTGTCGAGCACGAGGCTCGTGCCGTGCCTGGCCAGCAGCTGGCCGCAGCCGGCGCGCACTTCCTCGACCAACGGAAGGAGGTCGACCGGCTCGGTCGGGACGCTGAACCGCTCCGCCTCGATTCGCGACAGCGACATCAGGTCGTCGATCAGCTGCTGCATGCGGCGCGCCTCGCCCTGCATGATGCCGAGGAAGCGGGCGCGCAACGCCTTGTCGCCGCCCGCGCTGTCGTCCTGCAGCGTCTCGATGAAGCCGAGCAGGGTGGCGAGCGGGGTGCGCAGCTCGTGGCTCGCGTTCGCGACGAAGTCCACGCGCATCCGCTCCGCCGCCTGCGCCTCGCTGCGGTCGGCGAGGCGGACGACCTTGCCGCCTTCCACCCCGGTGACGGTGAGCAGCCAGGTGCGGTCGGCGCCGCCGATGCCGGTGACCTCGACCTGGTCGCAATCCTCGCCGGCCGCGGCGCGCGACAGGCGCTCGATGGTGGCGGGATGGCGCAGCACCAGGCGCGCGTCCTGGCCCTCGATCCAGTCGCCGAGCAGCTCCTTCGACGCCGCATTGGCGGCCGCGATCCGCCCGCCGCGCAGCAGCAGCATCGGATCGGGCAGGGTGTCCATGATCTGGCGCGCCGAGGCGTCGGGATCGCCCGTCGGCGCCTCGACCGCGCTCTTTCCCTCGGGAAAGAAGAAGGCGCGGCCGGCGACCAGGGTGGCGAGCGCGCCGCCGACCAGCCCGAGCAGCCCGCCCCACAGAGGCGTGTCGGCGAGGGTGGCGCCGAACAGGGCGGCGGCAAGGACGGCGAGGCTCGCCAGCAGCCGGCCGGGGACGGGGAGTGCCATGGCGGCCCCTTAGTCGGGAGGTGAGGCGGGCGCAAACCGTCTGGCCTCCGGGGAGTGGCGGTGGTAGCGCTACCAGCAACGGGCGCAGACTCGGCGGGGCGGCAGGGCAGGGAGGCGGCATGAAGCGAGTGGCGAGAGTGCTGACGGCGCTGGCCCTCGCCTTTGCGGCCGCCGCCGCTGTTACTGCTGCCCACGCCGCCGCGCCGCTCCCGCAGATCGTCTCGAAGGACGGGCGGCACGCCCTCCACGTCGACGGCGCGCCCTATCTGCTGCTCGGGGCGCAGGCCAACAATTCGAGCAACTATCCCGCCATGCTGCCCAAGGTGTGGCCGGTGATCCGCCAGATGGGCGCCAACACGCTCGAGATCCCGATCGGCTGGGAGCAGGTCGAGCCGGTCGAGGGGCGGTTCGATTTCTCCTTCCTCGACGTGCTGCTCCAGGAGGCGCGGGCGAACGGGGTGCGCATCGTCCTCCTGTGGTTCGGCACCTGGAAGAACACCTCGCCCAATTATGCGCCCGAATGGGTGAGGACGAACACCGCCCGCTTCCCCCGGATGAAGACGGCGGACGGCAAGACCCACTACGTCCTCTCGCCGCACGGGGCGGAGACGCTCGCCGCCGACCGGCGCGCCTTCGTCAGGCTGATGGAGCATATCCGCGCGCACGATCCGCAGCACACGATCATCATGGTCCAGCCGCAGAACGAGATGGGCAGCTACGGCCTCACCCGCGACCATGCGCCCGAAGCCGATGCGCTGTTCCGCGGCCCCGTCCCGCCCGAAGTGGCGCGGCACAAGGGCCGGAGCGGGACGTGGCGCGACCTCTATGGCGAGTTCGCCGAGCAGGCCTTCACCGTCTGGCACATGGCCCGCTACACCGACGCCATCGCCGCCGCCGGCAAGGCGGTGAAGCCGCTCCCGATGTACACCAATGCCGCGCTCGGCGACCCGTTCGACGCGAAGGCGGCGATCCATTCGGCCACCGGCGGGCCGCAGTGGAACATGATCGACCTGTGGAAGCTCGCGGCGCCCCACATCGATTTCGTCGCGCCCGACATCTACACGCGCGACCACAAGGCCTATGTCGCCTATCTCGACCATTATGCCCGGCCCGACAATGCGCTGATGGTGCCGGAGACGGGGAATGCGGCCGATTATGCCCGCTTCTTCTGGGCGGCGCTGGGGAAGGGCGCGATCGGCTACGCGCCGTTCGGCATGGATGCGAGCGGCTATTCCAACTACCCGCTCGGCGCGAAGACGCTCGACCACGTCACTATAGAGGCGTTCGGCGCGAAATACCGGCTGTTCGCGCCGATCCACCGGCACTGGGCGGCGATCGCGGCGGAGAAGCCGCTGTGGGGCGCCGCCAAGTCGGCCGACGCCGCCGACCAGAGCGCCGTGATGGGCCGCTGGAGAGTCACCGCGCAGTTCGAGCTGTGGGAGTTCGGCGAGCGGGAATGGACCTGGATCGAGACCGATCCCCACCCGACCAAGGGAAAGCCGGTCGGCGGGATGGTCGCGGCGCAACTCGGGCCCGACGAGTTCCTCGTCGCCGGATCGGACGTGCGCATCCGCTTCGCCCTCGCCGCGCCGCAAGCGGGCGAGAACGGGACGATGCTGCGCGTCGAGGAGGGGACGTTCGCGCCCGACGGGACGTGGACGACGACCCGCCTGTGGAACGGCGACCAGACCGATTACGGCCTCAACTTCACATCCGAACCGAAATTGCTGCGCGTCAGGCTCGGCAGCTACCGCTGACACCAGGGAGAATTCGCCTTGAAGACCCTCCGCTTCGCCCTCGCCGTCGCTCTGCTCGGCGCCAGCTCCGCCGCGATCGCCGCCGGGACGTACAGGAAGACGGACACCGGCATCGTCGTGACGCCGGCGGAGGGGCCGGAGAAGGTGGTGCGGCTGCAGGTCTATGGCGATGCGATCGTGCGGGTGACGGCGGCGCCGGCGGAGACGCTCGACCTGCCGGGCAGCTATATGGTGGTCGCCCAGCCGCAGGCGAAGGGCTTCGCGGTGAGCGAGGCGCCGGGGACGGTGACGCTCACCACCGAGCGGGTGCGGGCCACGGTCGACCTCGCCAACGGCAATGTCAGCTTCACCGACGCCGAGGGGCAGATCGACCTGGTCGAGAGCGGGCCGGGGCGGTTCGCGCCGGTGAAGGTCGAGGGGAAGGACAATCTCGCCGTCGCGCAGCAGTGGAACCGCGGCACCGACGAGGGGCTGTTCGGGCTCGGCCAGCACCAGAACGGGCAGATGAATCTGAACGGGGAGGATGTCGAGCTCTTCCAGCACAATATCGCCGTGCCGATGCCGTTCGTCCTCTCGACCCGCAATTACGGCATATTGTGGGACAACAATTCGATCGGCCGCTTCGGCAATCCCGAGGCCTATGTCCATGCCGGCGGGGAGGGGGACGGGCTCAAGGTCGCCGGCGCGGACGGGCGGCCGGGCTGGACGGCGCGCTATTATCTCGGCGACCGGCTGGCGCTCACGCGCAGCGAAGCGACGATCAACTACGAATATATACGCGACCAGGCGCGCTGGCCGGAGGCGGCGAAGGTGCAGACGGTCGCCGCCACGTCGGGGCAGAATACGGCCGGCAATGCGGTGCAGACCCAGCGGGTGGTGTGGACGGGGAGGGTGACGCCCTCAGCGAGCGGGCTCCACCGCTTCCGCCTCTATTCGTCGAGCTATGCCAAGCTGTTCGTCGACGGCAGGGAAGTGCTGGATCGCTGGCGGCAGAACTGGAACCCGTGGTTCCACACCTTCGATGTCGAGATGGTGGCGGGGACTTCCCGCGACATCCGCATCGAGTGGGAGCCCAATGCGGGCTATATCGCCCTCTACCACAGCGACCCGCGCGCCGAGGCGGACCGGCGCTCGATCGGCTTCGCCTCGGAGGCGGGGAAGGCGGTCGATTATTATTATGTCGGCGGCAAGGATCTGGACGGGGTGATCGCCGGCTACCGGGCGCTGACCGGCAAGTCGGTGATGCTGCCCAAATGGGCCTATGGCTTCTGGCAGAGCCGCCAGCGCTACCACAACCAGGCCGAGCTGGTCGACGTGGTCGAGGAATATCGCAAGCGCGGGCTGCCGCTCGACAACATCGTCCAGGACTGGTTCTACTGGCGCGAGGACGATTGGGGCAGCCACGCATTCGATCCCGCCCGCTTCCCCGACCCCAAGGGGATGATCGACCGCGTCCACGATCTCGGCGCGCGGTTCATGATTTCGGTCTGGCCGAAATTCTATCCGGCCACCGACAATTATAGGGAGCTGGAGAAAGCCGGCGCGGTGCAGAAGCGCCAGCTCGCCAGCGGCGACAAGGACTGGGTGGGGCCGGGCTATCTCTCCACCTTCTACGATCCGTACAGCGCGAAGGGGCGCGAGATCTACTGGCGGCAGATGAAGGAGCGGCTCGCCACGCTCGGCGTCGATGCCTGGTGGATGGACGCGACCGAGCCCGACATGCATTCCAACCTCTCGCTCGAGGAGCGCGCCTACAGGATGGGCGACAATGCGACGGGGCCGGGCCTGCCGGTGTTCAATTCCTACCCGCTGGTCCACGCCGAGGGGGTCTATCAGGGCCTCATCGACTACAAGCCGGACGTGCGGCCGTTCATCCTGACGCGGGCCGGCTATCCGGGGATCCAGCGCACCGGATCGGCGGTGTGGTCGGGCGACGTCGCCTCGCGCTGGGAGGATCTGAAGGAGCAGATCGCGGCCGGAACCAGCTTCTCGATGTCGGGCGTGCCGAATTGGACGCACGATATCGGCGGCTTCTCGAACGAGGCGCGCTACACCAATGCCGATCCGGCGCATCTCGCCGAATGGCGCGAGCTCAACACGCGCTGGTTCCAGTTCGGCGCCTTCACGCCCCTCTTCCGCAGCCACGGCGAGACGCCGAAGCGCGAGATATACGAGCTGTCGGAGGAAGGCTCGCCGACCTACGAGTCGATGGCCTGGCACGACCGGCTGCGCTACCGGCTGATGCCCTATATCTACACGCTGGCGGCCGACACCTGGCACAGAGACGGGACGATCATGCGCGGCCTCGTCATGGACTTTCCGGGCGACCGCAAGGCGTGGGACGTGGCCGATCAATATATGTTCGGGCCGGCCTTCCTGGTCGCGCCGGTGACGCGCTTCAGGGCGCGCACGCGCGACGTGTACCTGCCGGCGGGGACGCTGTGGTACGATTTCCATACGGGCAGGAGCGAGGCGGGCGGGCGGACGATCGAGGCGGCGGCGCCGTACGAGAGGATGCCGCTCTTCGTGCGCGCCGGATCGATCGTGCCGATGGGGCCGGCGATCCAGCATACGGGCGAGAAGCCGGCCGATCCGGTCACGCTCCACGTCTATACCGGCGCGGACGGACGCTTCTCGCTCTACGAGGATGACGGGCTCAGCCGCCAGTATCTGAACGGCGCCTTCGCGCGTATCTCGCTGCGCTACGACGAGGCCACCGGCACGCTCACCATCGGCGCGCGGGAGGGGGCGTATCTGGGCATGCTGGAGAAGAGGACCTTCCACATCCGCTGGATGCGGCCGGGCAAAGCGCGGGCGCTGGCGCTGGACGGGGAGGCGGACGCGACGGTGGAGTATACGGGTATGCAGCTGAGGGTGGTGGTGAGAAGGTAGCGGCGGCCGCCTTTCCGGCCGTCATTGCGAGGCGCGAAGCGCCGCGGCAATCCCGTGGGGTGAAGGGTGCCTCTTGCGGATGGGGATTGCTTCGCTTCGCTCGCAATGACGGGAGAGGGAGGGGAAGCGCTGTGCCTTCCTCTAGTCCCGCTGCGCGAGGCTGAGGGCGGCTTTGCCGTCGCGGCCGTAAAAGTCTTCGCGGAAGGCGATGCCGTTTTCGGTGGGGGCGGCGGTCAGGTAGGTGATGTAGACCGGCACCGGCTTTTCGAGCGGCACCTGCTGCTCGGGCTTGCCGCCTTTGGCGCTCGGCATCCGGCCGAACAGCCATCTGGCGAGCTTCGGCGCGTCCTCCAGCCGGACGCAGCCGGCGCTCTGGCTGCGGTCGTCGGAGCCGAACAGTTTCTTCTCCGGCGTGTCGTGGAGATAGACGCCATATTGGTTGGGGAACATGAACTTGATGTTCCCCATCGAATTTTTCGGACCCGGCAGCTGGCGCATGGCGAGATCCACCTTGCCGTCCACTACCGCCCTCCAGTCGATGGTCTTCGGGTCGACGGTTTTCGCGCCTTCGTCCCAGCTTTCGAGGATTTCGTAGCGCTGCGCCTTCAGATAGCCGAGGCCCTGCTTCAGCACGTGCGGCGCGACGCGGGTGCGGACCAGGTCGGTCGGCACGTTCCAATAGGGGTTGAGCGCGGCATAGCGAATGTAGGCGGCGAGCATCGGCGTCGGCTCGTTCACCCGGCCGACGATCACCCGCATCGTGTCCTTCACCTTGCCGTCCTCGTAGAGCCACAGGCGCTGCGCGGCGGCGTCGACGAGGACGTAGCGCTCGGCCGCGGCGGGGAGCGCCCGGGCGCGCTCCAGGTTGAGGCGGAGGCTCCGCTCGACGTCACCCGGCGCATCGCCGCCGCCGGACGCCGGCGGGTTGAGCAAGGCGAGGGTCTGCGCGTTGGCCGTGCCGGTGACGGGGATGCCGTTTTCCGCCTGGAAGGCGCGCACCGCCGCCGCGTCGATGAGGCCGAACGGCCCTTCGCGGTCGAGGCCGAGCCGGGCGCGGAGCGCCTGCACGCGCGGACCCGTCGAGCCGACCTTGAGCGGCGGACCTTCGGGCACGCGGACGCCGGGCTTCACGGTCCGGCCCCGGCGCCACTGGACGTAGTAGGCGCGCAGATCCTCGTAGATGGGATGGGTGGCGAGGGCGGGCGCGAGCGAGCCGTTCCCCGCCTGCGCCATCCGCTCCAGCGCCGCGCCGGGCGTCGGCGGGGTGGGGATGAGGGCCGGGTCGACATAGGTCATCTCGGCCGCCGGGGCGCGGTGCAGGTCCCGCACATATTTCATCAGATTCTTCGACAGCAGGATCTCGGCGCGGGCGAGCGCCTTGGGCGAATCCGCCGCGTCGAAGGCCTGGCGCAGGCGCCGCACCTGATAGTCGCCCGGATCGAGCCCGTCGGCATCGGCCGTCTTCAGCCGCTCCAGCATCCGCTCGGCCGAGGCGAAGATGCCGGTGCCGTCGGTCCACAGCGGCTTGTAGCCGCGCAGCGCGTAGAAATGCCTGAGGGTCCGGTCGGACGATGCCTGCGCGCGCACCGCCTCCTCGAGCGAGGAGGAGGGCACCGCCGCCTGGACGGCGGCGGGCGCGAAACCCTGC